>NZ_JAOTGB010000007.1:0-87422 GCF_044427425.1 Streptococcus sp. 2018WUSS126
TAGCTTGAATCATGGTTTTCATCGTTAGCTGACTTTTCCGACTAAAATCTTTTTCAGGATGAAGCACAAACTGGTTTGCGGTGGAAACGATGTCGTTAATACTATCAAGTAAATGAGCTTTAATCTGGTCTAGCATGATTTTTCCCCTTTTATTTCTGGTGTAACATAAAAAACTAACCTACCACAAAACGTGATAGGTTAGCTAACTTAATGACATTGGGTGAGAATCCCTCTTTTGTGCTATAATAAGTAGTAAGAATACAGTTGTTAGGAAGAGAAGAAGCGAGGTGTGTCATGTCCTACATCCAAGTAAAGAATTCGTCAAAATACTACCAAATGGGGGATGCGACCATTGTGGCAAATGACGGTGTGTCCTTTGAGATTGAGCAGGGTGAGCTAGTCATCATTCTTGGTTCGTCTGGTGCTGGCAAATCCACTCTGCTCAATATTTTAGGTGGCATGGATAGCAATGATGAGGGGGAGGTTTGGATTGACGGTGTGGATATTGCCAAGCTTTCAAGTCATGAACTGACCAATTATCGTAGAGATGATGTAGGTTTTGTCTTTCAATTTTATAATCTGGTTGCCAATCTGACCGCCAAGGAAAATGTGGAACTGGCAGCAGAAATCGTCAAGGATGCCTTGGATGCCGAGGAGGTCTTGGAACAGGTCGGACTCGGTCACCGTATCAATAATTTCCCCGCTCAGCTTTCAGGCGGCGAACAACAACGTGTGGCCATTGCCCGTGCCGTTGCAAAAAAGCCTAAAATTCTCCTCTGTGATGAACCGACAGGTGCCCTGGATTATCAAACAGGTAAGCAGGTCTTGCAAATCCTACAAGATATGTCCCGCAAGCAGGGGGCGACGGTGATTATCGTTACCCACAATAGTTCCCTAGCCCCTATTGCAGATAGAGTGATTCGAATGCGGGATGCACGTGTACACTCCGTTGAGTTACACGCAGAACCACAGGATATTGCAAGCCTAGAATATTAGTGGGTGAAACTATGAAAAAGAAAATCTACTGGAAGGATATGAGACAATCTCTGCTTTCTTCCAAGGGTCGTTTTTTGTCCATATTTAGCCTGATGATGCTAGGAGCTCTAGCTTTGACAGGTCTGAAAGTCACAGCTCCCAATATGGAAAAGACGGCCCAAGCCTATATCGCTGACCATAGGACAATGGATTTGGCAGTCGTTTCTGGTCTGGGTATCAGTCAGGCTGACATGGATGAATTGGCATCCATTAAGGGTGCGACAGTAGAGGCTGGCTATTTTAAAGATGTGGTTACTAATGAAGGCCAGACTGCAATTCGGCTGTTTTCAGCTCCCAAGACCCTATCGACCTATAAGCTAGTAGAAGGGGAAATGCCCAGTCAAAAGGGGCAAATAGCCCTATCAACTTCTTTAAAAAATCGTTATAAATTGGATGATACTGTTCAAGTGACGGAGTCTGATAAGGATGGAAAAATCTTGACACAGACAAGTTTTACTCTTGTGGGCTTTGTCGCATCAGCAGAAATTTGGGACAATGAAACCATGGGCATGGCTGCAAGTGGTGATGGGCAGTTAGGTGGCTACGGCCTTGTTAGTCAGGATACCTTCAAATCAGAAGTTTACACTATTGCCCGTATTCGCTATGATGATTTGGTTGATTTACCATATTACAGTCAGGCCTATCAAGACAGGTTGGACCAGCACCAAGAAGACTTAGAAAAGTTATTGGCTAACAATGATGAACAACGATTGGCAGCTATTCAGTCAGATGGACAGACAGATATTTCAAAAGGGGAAGAGGAAATTGCTCAGGCTCAATCCCAGCTTGAACAGGCAGAGTCAGAACTGGAAACAGGGGAGGAGCAATTAGCGACGGGTCGTAGAGAGTTTGCGCGTGGTAGGGCTAAGGTTGTCCAAACGGAAGCTGAATTACGAGCTGCCCAAGCCCAACTATTAAAAAATAAGTTTGAATTGGAAGAAAGTAAAAAGGAATTGGATGGGCGTAAGGCTCAATTAGAACAGACTGCTTCGTTTCTAGACGGCTATCAGATGGAATTAGAAACGTCAGCCCAGCAGTTAGAAGAGGCCAAGCAAGAATTGGATTCCCAAAATGCCCAACTGAGTCAGACCGCATCTCAGATTTCCACAGGGCGAGCTAGTTGGTTTCAAGCTCAGCAAGAGTTAGACCTTGAAATTGCCAATCACTTGCAAGACGGCCAAACCCTCTCAGACTATCCTGACTTGTTGGCTAGACAGGAAGGTTTGGATGTTGAGAAAAGTCGATTAGACCAAATGGAATCTGTCCATGAGCAGGCCAACCAAGCCTATTTACAAGGTTATGATTACTATCAAACCAAACAAAATGAATACAATAGCAATCTAGCCCAGTACCAAACTTGGAATCAAGAATATCAGGCAGGTTTGGCCCGTTATCAAGCAGGTTTGAGTCAGTATGAACAAGGCATTGCAGCCTACAATAAAGGAGTAGAAGACTATGAATGGGGACTGAGTCAGTTAGAGTCTTCAAATCAACTGCTCCGTCAGGAAGAACTCCGTTTGGAGGAGGCTGATAAAGAGTTAAGTCAAGCTCAATCCCAATTTTCTGAAAAGAAAGCTTCGGCCGATCAAGAAATTAGCCAAGCTCAAACCGAGATTGCTCAGGCCAAATCCGACTTAAGTAAGCTGGAAAAAGCGCCTTATCAGGTCTATACTCGAACAAGCCTACCAGGGGGGGATGGCTATACTACCTATAGCAATGCGACTAGGTCTATTGCGGCAGTGGGCAATGTCTTCCCAGTTGTTCTCTACCTTGTCGCAGCTCTAGTGACCTTTACCACCATGGCCCGTTTTGTCGACGAAGAGCGAACCCAGTCAGGTCTCTTCAAGGCCCTTGGCTATACGAATAGACAGATTATGGCTAAGTTCATTCTCTATGGTTTGGCGGCAGGTCTGGCAGGAACAATAGTCGGCATAATAGCAGGTAATCTCCTCTTGTCTCCACTTATTTCCAACATTATTACGCAGACAACCGTGATTGGACCAGCTAAACTTCATTTTTATCCCCTTTGGACAGGTTTAGCCTTGCTCCTGTCTCTGGCTTCCTCGGTCCTGCCAGCTTACTTGGTGGCTCGTCGGGAACTGACAGAAAAACCTGCTCAGCTACTTTTACCTAAGCCACCGGTTACAGGCTCCAGCATTTGGCTTGAAAAATGGCCGGCTATCTGGTCTCGTCTAAGCTTTACCCATAAGGTGACAGCCCGCAATATCTTCCGCTACAAGCTTCGTATGCTTATGACCATCTTTGGAGTAGCAGGGACCGTCGCCCTTCTTTTTGGAGGACTGGGTATCCGTTCCTCTATTTCAGGAGTTGTCCAACGACAGTTTGGGGAGCTGATCCATTATGATATGTTGGTGGTGGAAAATAGCAGAGCTACTGAGGAAGAGTTGGATAAGTTAACACATTTTCTTCAGTCAGATCAGGTTCGCCAATCCTTGCCAGTGGCTTTTGAACAGTTCAATCAAACGGTGGAAGAAAACGGTCAGAGAAAGAATCTATTGATTAGTCTCTACATTTCAGATCGTCGGGATTTTGGAAATCAAGTCAGTCTGGAAAGTTCGACAGGTCACCCAATTAAACTGAGTGATAGGGGGATTGTTCTCACAGAAAAATTGGCGCAAATCTACGGAGTTTCAGTTGGTGATAAATTATCACTGACCTTGGAAGATAAGGAAGTTTCAGTCAGGGTAGAGGCTGTGGCTGATATGTACGCAGGGCATTTTATCTATATGACAGATAGCTACTACGAACAAGTGACTGGCAAGCAGAAGACTGCCAATGCCTATCTGGTTCAGTTGAAAGACAGTCAGTTGGGGCATATTCAGACTCTTGCAAGTCAACTCCTAGCGATGCCAGCAGTTAGAAGTTTGGTTCAAAATACTTCTCTTATAGACATGCTTACCACGATTGCAGGCTCGCTTCAGACCATCATGACCATTCTAGTCATTCTATCCATCTTGCTTGGCTTGGTCATTCTTTACAACCTTACAATTATTAATATGTCTGAACGGATTCGTGAATTATCCACCATCAAGGTACTGGGCTTCCACAATAAAGAGGTGACCATGTACATCTATCGTGAAACCATTGCCCTTTCGCTGATTGGTATGTTGGTTGGACTGGTTGGCGGTATTTATCTCCACAAGCTCCTTCTTGCCATGATTGGTTCGGACAGTATCCGATTCAATCCATCTGTCGGACTAGAAGTCTATCTCATTCCTATCTTAGCCATTAGTGGAATTTTGGCTGCTCTTGGTTGGTACATCAATCATCATCTGAGAAAGGTGGATATGTTAGAAGCACTAAAATCTGTTGAGTAATGTTTATCACACGGAAAATCCTAGTCACTGACTGGGATTTTCTATTATTCCAGCCCTCCCTAGTCTACTAAAACATACGTTTCATGCTATAATAGAGACATGAAAAAAAATAAATTATTATTAATCGATGGCTCTTCGGTAGCCTTCCGTGCTTTCTTTGCACTTTATAATCAAATTGATCGTTTTAAGAGTCCGACAGGTCTTCACACCAATGCTATCTACGGCTTCAATCTCATGCTGGACCACATGATGAAGCGGATTGAGCCGACCCACATTCTTGTGGCTTTTGATGCTGGAAAGACCACTTTCCGTACGGAGATGTATGCAGACTATAAGGCCGGTCGTGCCAAGACTCCAGACGAATTCCGTGAGCAGTTTCCTTTTATCCGTCAGATGTTGGATGCCATGGGAGTCAAGCATTACGAACTGGATCGGTATGAGGCAGATGACATTATCGGTACCTTGGACAAAATGGCAGAGCGGACAGACATTCCTTTCGATGTGACAATTGTCAGCGGTGATAAGGATTTGATCCAGCTGACTGATGAGAATACCGTAGTCGAAATTTCCAAGAAAGGCGTAGCCGAATTCGAAGAATTTACCCCAGCCTACCTCATGGAAAAAATGGGGATTACCCCTACTCAGTTTATTGACCTCAAGGCTTTGATGGGAGATAAGTCCGATAACATCCCTGGCGTGACCAAAATCGGTGAAAAAACAGGCCTCAAACTCCTGATTGAACACGGCTCACTAGACGGCATTTACGAAAACATCGACAGCATGAAGGCTTCTAAGATGAAAGAAAACCTGATTGCTGATAAGGAGAAGGCCTTCCTATCTCGTACACTTGCTACCATTGATACTCAGGCACCAATCGAAATTGGTCTGGATGACATTGTTTATCAAGGTCCTAAGGTGGATGAACTGGGACAATTTTATGATGACATGGGCTTCAAGCAATTAAGGGCTCAGTTAGGTACGACCAGCTCGCAAGAGGAAGTGGTACTCGATTTCCAAATCGTAACGGAAATCAGCCCCGCTATGCTCAAACAAGACCAGTTTTTCTATTTTGAAATCTTGGGTGAAAATTATCACCGAGAGGATTTGGTTGGTTTAGCTTGGGGGGATAAGGAGAAAATCTATGTCGGAGGGCCTGAGCTACTTGATAGTCCAGTCTTGCGTGACTTTTTAGAAAACCAAACCATAAAAATATATGACTTTAAGCGTGGAAAAATTCTTCTAGACCGAAAAGAGATTACGCTATCTCCAGCTACTTTCGATAGCCGTCTAGCCAAATATTTACTTTCCACCGTTGAGGACAACTCCCTAACAACCATTGCCAACCTCTATGGTCAGACCAGTCTTGTTCCAGATGAGGCAGTTTATGGCAAGGGGGCTAAGTTAGACTTACCAGAACGCGAGGTCTTTTTCCCACACTTGGCACGTAAGGTTCAGGTTTTGATTGAGACAGAAGAGCCGATGTTGACCAAATTAGAAGAAAATCAGCAATTAGATCTTTTGTTTGATATGGAGTTGCCACTGGCAAATGTTTTAGCTAAGATGGAGATTGCTGGTATTAAGGTGGAAGCTGAGACTCTCAAAGCTATGCAATCTGAAAACGAAGTTTTGATTGACCAGTTGACCAAGGAAATCTATGAACTAGCTGGTCAGGAATTTAATATCAATTCGCCTAAGCAGCTTGGGACCATTCTCTTTGAAGATATGGGCCTACCGTTGGAATATACCAAGAAGACCAAGACAGGCTATTCAACAGCAGTGGATGTCTTAGAACGCTTAGCGCCAATTGCACCAGTTGTTTCAAAAATCTTGGAATACCGTCAGATTACCAAGCTTCAATCAACTTATGTAGTCGGCTTGCAGGATGCCATTTTAGAAGATGGTAAGATTCATACCCGCTATGTACAGGATTTGACACAAACAGGTCGCCTATCTTCGACGGACCCTAACTTGCAAAATATTCCTGTTCGTCTAGAACAAGGGCGCTTGATTCGTAAGGCATTTGTGCCATCGCTTGAAAATAGTGTCCTTTTAGCATCGGACTATTCACAGATTGAATTGCGCGTCTTGGCTCATATTTCTCAGGACCAGCATTTGATTGAGGCCTTCCAGCAAGGTGCAGATATTCACACTTCGACAGCTATGCGGGTCTTCGGTATCGAAAAAGCTGAGGATGTGACACCAAATGACCGTCGGAATGCCAAGGCTGTAAACTTCGGTGTCGTCTATGGTATTTCAGATTTCGGTCTATCCAATAACTTGGGGATTACACGTAAGGAAGCTAAAGACTATATCGATACCTATTTTGAACGCTTCCCAGGAATTAAGAATTACATGGAAACCATTGTTCGTGAGGCACGTGATAAGGGTTATGTAGAGACGATTTACAAACGCCGTCGTGAATTACCAGATATAAACTCTCGCAATTTCAATGTCCGTAATTTTGCGGAACGAACAGCCATCAACTCACCAATTCAAGGTTCGGCTGCAGATATTCTCAAAGTAGCCATGATTAATCTTGACAAGGCTTTGACTGAAGCAGGTCTTGCGACACGTATGTTATTGCAAGTACACGATGAGATTGTTTTGGAAGTCCCAGTGGCAGAGCTAGAAACGGTAAAAGCCATGGTAAAAGAGACCATGGAATCGGCAATTAGTCTGTCTGTGCCATTGATTGTGGATGAAAATGAAGGTTCAACATGGTATGAAGCAAAGTAAGAAAGGAAAAAGTATGAAAAAATTAATTCTTTGTATTGGTCTATGTAGTCTTCTGCTCGCAGGTTGCGGAAAAGCATCGCAGAAGACTGAGAAAACACCAGCTTCTTCAGGGGAAGAGTTTTCAACCACCTTACCGATTTTGCAAGAAAAACAGGATACTACGAACGAACAGTTCAATGTTTTAGCAAATGCAGAGGTTGTAGCTGTTAATAGTACACCACCTATCGACGAAACACAAAAAGGCCACAAGATTTATGCGGCCAATAATGGTGTTGCTGAAAAAGATGAAAATGGGAATATCAAGGAATATTTCCGTTATTATGATGTGCCATCTACTTGGACAATTAATGCAGAAAATACTCAGGATGAGACAGTCGCTGCAGTCTATGATGTTAAAGAAGGTTCCAGCAATTACATGGTCCAACTCTATAATATCAATGCTTTTAATCAGTCTCCATTGGAAGACGGTCGCAATATGACGCCGGAGGAATTAGAAGCACGGATGGTTGAAACAAATCATTCTTTCAGTGAAAAGACGGTTGTCACAATCAATGGTCAGGAATGGCAGGTTGGGCGACAGTTATTAACAGATCAAAAATTAGCTCGTCTGACTTTTTATCGGATGGAATCGACAGCTACTTATGATGACTCCGTGGTTGTGGGTTCAATCTATTATTCCTTAGATCCAGGAACCGATAAAGATCGGACCAACCTTAAAAAGGTTATCGGCCAAGTTAAGGATGTTGTGTACCAAATTGCTAAAAAATAATCAGGATAAACAAGCTAAGTTAGTATAGTCTTTTAGTACTAGGCAACGAGCCGCAGGCATAACTGGAGTTAGGCAAGGCGAGTTAACGAAGTAATAAAAGAAATACTAAATGACGATAACTAGTTAGATTATTCTAGATGAACTGACAAGATTGTGTTATAGCAGACTTTATTCATTAAGCTTTTATTGATTCTAACATTTAATATACATTAAAGGAGGTCTCTATGTCTTATTCCTTCCAAAATCCTAGTCAGGACATTATCTTTGACTATTTGAAAAATGCTAAGACTATTGCGGTGGTCGGTTTGTCTAGTCGAGAAGAGACAGCAGCCTACCGCGTTTCCAAGCTCATGCAGGAAGTGGGTTATAAAATTATTCCGGTTAATCCCAAGGCTGCTGGTGGGACTATTTTAGGCGAGTTGGTCTATAGTAGTCTAGCAGAGATTGACCAACCTATTGATATTGTAGATATTTTCCGCAGAAGTGAATTTTTACCAGAGGTAGCACAGGAATTTATCCAGTCGAATGCCAAAGTTTTCTGGGCTCAACTTGGATTAGAAAGTCAAGAAGCAGAAAAACTGTTGCGTCAGGCAGGTTGTAACGATATTGTCATGAATAAATGTATCAAGATTGAATATCTTGAAATGAAATAACAATACTAGTAAGTCGGGTTATATTTATCCGACTTTTTTCACCGAAAAAGCAGCTCAATGAACCATTGAACTGCTGGATGACTCTAAGTGAGGAGCGCTTAGAATTGGAACAAATTACTACACATGGCGTAAAAATAGAAAGGAAGAAATCTGCTCCAATACCAAGCAGGCTAAATAGTCCTTTGTCGCTCCTCAGTCATAGTATAACACAATCCAACTGTTTGCACCAATTACTGATATATTTTTTTCTTAAATATCGACACAAAAACTTATATAAAAATAAGAGCAAATATCGCTCTTATTTTTATACGTAACTCATTTTCTTAGCCTGATCATCTAAAATTTCTTCATGGAAGTGCATTTGTGCAGCATAGTGATACGGCCATACATATAAACCTGCCAATCCAAATGTAATAATGACAAGAAGGAACCAACCAATGAAAGATAAATCAAGTGTAAAGCGTTTGAATTTGTAACCTTTCATCAACTTTCGGCTAGACCGAATGATTGAAAAGGCGCCTGTATATTCCTCGCGTTCCAATTGTTCAAACAAGATATATTCTACCTGTGAGTAAGCATAGATTTGTGGAATATAAAGAGCCAACCCTAAAAGCATAAGTAGGATACCTCCCATGGCCATTAATCCCAGTATGGCAAGAATTTCCATAGGGAGTGCATTAGGGTCCAAGGTTTGACTGGATGCAGCTATAATCGTAATCATCGTTCCAGCACCGATAAGTAGACCAATACCAAGGTAAAACAGTAGTCCCCAAAGGAAGAGCAAGAAACTTTTTAAAATGTAAGTTCGAAAGATTTTCCAGAAATCTTTATGATTGAAAATGCTCAAGGAATCTTTGAATGATGTGGTAGTTTTGCCCCCTTTGATGATATTGAAGATAGTCCATATGACTGATAATGACAACATTCCTAGTAGCAATCCGTAAAATATTGGAAACAAGGAGGTAGAAATAAAGTAGCTAGGACTAGCAAGTTCCTCAGCTGATATTCCAGCAAGGCTATTACGGGAGAAAGAAATTAACTGAACGATAACAGAAATGGTGACGGGGATGACGGCCACTTGATAGATACCAGGTGTCTCGTTTAGCGTTTGGCGAGCCCGCTCACGTATATTAAAAATTGTAAACATCTACATAACCTCCTTATCTTAACATTGTAACATAATTCTAGATGACAAGCTAGGCTTTTTTTGATAGACTGGAAGGTGCTGTGGTATAATCGTTTAGTTTGCTTTTATGAAGTACGGCAGAGCGAGTTCAAATACTCTAGTGGAGTGTTTGAAGTTGGAAATAGGGAGTGGGAAAGAACTAGACTGGTCAAAAAAAGTTCGTCAACAAGTCCTAGTTTTAAGTTGTTGAGCTGAAACAGTCTAACCCCAGATTGTTTCAGCCAATCAATCACTGCGCTGAGATGTTGACACGACCCCTAAGAAGCGAGGTTGGTCTTGAGCCCAACCTTTCGCTCGTCGAAGTAATCAAAGATAAACTAATGACTATAATTTGTCAGTTTGTTGTGATGCGCCTATCTATTTACTGTTAAATAAGTAGAACACAAGGTAAATATCGCTGAAATAAGCGAGAACATTTAAGACACTCTGATGGATTAGACCATGCAAGATTAAATTCCTAGGACTGTTTTTCCTAGCGGGAGGTAAATAAAAGATGACAGATGTTCCAATCAAGTATCGCTTGATTAAGAAAGAAAAGCACACAGGTGCACGTTTGGGTGAAATTATTACCCCACACGGGACCTTTCCGACCCCCATGTTTATGCCAGTTGGGACTCAGGCAACGGTAAAGACCATGTCGCCTGAAGAATTGAAAGAGATGGGTTCAGGAATTATCTTATCGAATACCTATCATTTGTGGCTTCGTCCAGGTGACGAATTGGTGGCGCGTGCAGGTGGTTTGCACAAATTTATGAACTGGGATCAACCGATTCTGACTGACTCAGGTGGTTTCCAGGTTTATTCTTTGGCGGATAGTCGCAATATCTCAGAAGAAGGTGTGACCTTCAAAAACCATCTCAATGGTAGTAAGATGTTCCTGTCACCTGAAAAAGCTATCTCTATTCAGAACAATCTTGGCTCTGACATTATGATGAGCTTTGATGAGTGTCCGCAGTTCTACCAGCCTTATGACTATGTAAAAAAATCCATCGAAAGAACAAGTCGCTGGGCAGAACGTGGTCTCAAGGCTCACCGCCGTCCGCATGACCAAGGCTTATTTGGTATTGTACAGGGTGCTGGTTTTGAAGATCTTCGTCGCCAATCAGCTCATGATTTGGTTAGCATGGATTTTCCAGGTTACTCTATTGGAGGATTGGCTGTTGGTGAAACACACGCTGAAATGAATGCTGTCCTGGACTTCACGACTCCTCTTTTACCAGAGAATAAACCACGCTATCTCATGGGTGTTGGAGCACCAGATAGCTTGATTGATGGCGTAATTCGTGGGGTTGATATGTTTGACTGTGTATTACCAACACGTATTGCGCGTAATGGAACCTGTATGACCAGTCGTGGACGTCTTGTAGTGAAAAATGCTCAGTTCGCTGAGGACTTTACACCGTTAGATCCAGAGTGCGATTGCTACACATGTAAAAACTATACACGTGCGTATCTCCGCCATTTACTTAAGGCCGACGAGACATTTGGTATTCGTTTGACCAGTTATCACAACCTCTACTTCTTGATTAATTTGATGAAAAATGTCCGTCAAGCAATCATGGATGACAACCTTTTGGAATTCCGTCAAGACTTTATGGAAAAATACGGTTACGGTAAAAACGGACGTAATTTTTAAGATAAAACAGCCTTCTTTGTGGACTTAGCCTTGTTATCATACTCAATGAAAATCAAAATCAGACTAGCTCCAAAGGTTTGGGGAACCTTTGGAGGTTGGAGATAGAGCGAACGTAGTTCGTTTCTACTTACGCAGATAGAACCCTGTTACTATTTTGTTTCAAGGTAACAGGCTGAAAGGCTCCACTAGAGCCTTTCACTCATCAAATCAAGTCAACAACGTCTGATTTTGATTTTCGAAGAGTATCAGTTACATCTTCTCAAGATTTGGTTAGACACAAATACAAATAAATAGAGCATACGATTATGAAACTCCTCGGTAACATGATCGTATGCTTTTATTTTAATACTTGGCTTCACAGCACTTCTATTTAATGTTCTTTGAAGATCAAAATGAACAGTTGTCAACGAGCTTTGATGAGTGAAAAAACGATTGGTCCCCATTACCCTTCAAAATACAAAAGTTCTTTTGGTGTTTTTGTAAAGACTTCAAAGCCATTTTTGGTAACGTAACCACAATCCTCGATACGAACACCAACTTTTCCAGGGATGTAAATACCAGGCTCGACAGAGAAACACATACCTTCTTCGATGACCAAATCATTGCCTTCCATAATTGATGGGAATTCATGGACATTCATTCCCAAACCGTGACCGAGTCGGTGGTTGAAGTACTCGCCATAACCTGCTTTTTCAATCACAGAGCGAGCGGCATAGTCAATCTCACCAGCAGTCACACCAGGCTTAATCATATTGACAGCCGCCATGTGAGCCTCCAGAGTCAAGTTGTAAATATCTTTTTTAAACTGATCAGGTTTACCGACAGCGACAGTCCGTGTCATATCAGAGGTATAGCCCAAAGCTTCCACGCCTAGGTCGAACAATAGCAGAGCGTTATTCTCGATTTTGTTTGTTGAGGGAATACCGTGTGGATTTGCGGCATTGTCGCCTGTTAAGACCATGGTCTCAAAGCTCATTTTTGAGATGCCTTGTTTCTTCATTTCAAATTCAATCTGAGCAATAATATCCGTTTCGGTTACGTTGAGTGAGATATTGTTAAACCCAACCTGCATAGCCTTATCCGCAAACTCTCCAGCAACCAGCATTTTTTCAATTTCATCACGAGATTTGATCAATTTCATAGTATTAATCAGAGGTGTAATGTCTGAAAATGGTTGACTAAAGATAGACTGAAGACCATGGTAGCGGGTTAAATTCAAATTATCAAATTCTGCACCGATTGCTGAGAAAGATTTTTGTGGCAATTTGCTCTTGATAATCTGCCATGGATTTTCTGAGTCCATATAGCCGGCTACAGGAAAGTCAACAGTCGCAACCGCACGTTCTACATCCAAGGCAGGGAGAAAGAGTAGTGAGTCGTGGTCAGGCATAACAAAGAGCATCATGTGGCGCTCATGAGGATCGCTATGATAGCCAGTCAGATAATAGATGCTAACTGGATCAGAGAAGATGGCCAAGTCCATTTTGTTGGCTTCTAAGTAGGATTTAACATGATGTAATTTTGACATAGTGGAGACCTTTCTAGCATATAGTGGTAAAAAAAGTGAAAGTTTCGTTTATTATATAGACTATTGTTCCAAAAAATGAAAAAAATTGCAAGTATTATCAAAAAAATGGTGTTTTTCTCTTGAAAGTGGTTTCAAAAAGTGATACACTATACTTGAGTGAAAGCGTAATTTTCATAGAACTAGAACTATTGAAAGGGAGTACATAACGTATGTTAAACACTGACGATACGGTAACGATTTATGACGTTGCCCGCGAAGCAGGTGTATCCATGGCGACAGTATCGCGCGTGGTAAATGGGAATAAAAACGTAAAGGAAAATACTCGTAAAAAAGTATTAGAAGTCATCGACCGTTTGGATTATCGTCCAAATGCTGTTGCACGTGGATTGGCCAGCAAGAAGACTACCACTGTGGGGGTTGTGATTCCAAACATTGCTAATGCTTATTTTGCAACCTTGGCCAAAGGTATCGATGATATTGCCGATATGTACAAATACAATATCGTCCTAGCAAACAGTGATGAAAATGATGAGAAAGAAATCAATGTAGTAAATACCCTATTCTCAAAACAGGTGGACGGAATCATTTTCATGGGCTATCATTTGACAGACAAGATTCGTGCGGAGTTTTCACGCTCACGTACACCGATTGTTTTAGCTGGTACCGTGGATTTGGAGCACCAATTACCTAGTGTCAATATTGACTATGCTGTCGCTAGTGTTGATGCAGTCAATCTGTTAGCTAAGAACAACAAGAAAATTGCCTTTGTATCAGGGCCGCTTGTAGATGACATCAATGGTAAAGTTCGTTTTGCAGGCTACAAACAAGGCTTGAAGGACAACGGAATCGAGTTTAACGAAGGATTGGTTTTTGAATCCAAGTATAAATACGAGGAAGGCTACGCTCTAGCAGAACGTATTTTGAATGCCGGAGCAACTGCAGCTTATGTTGCGGAAGATGAGATTGCTGCTGGTCTATTGAATGGTGTTAGTGATATGGGCATCAAGGTTCCAGAAGACTTTGAAATCATTACAAGTGATGATTCCCTAGTGACCAAGTTTACCCGTCCAAACCTGACCTCTATCAATCAGCCGCTATATGATATTGGTGCAATTGCTATGCGCATGCTCACCAAAATCATGCACAAGGAAGAGTTGGAAAACCGTGAGGTAGTTCTTAACCACGGAATCAAAGTACGGAAATCAACTAAGTGATAAATATGGGAGTAGCCGGATAAGATATCTTATTACTCCACACCCTCACTCTATCAAACATTATAATCATTTAGTTTATCTTTTATTACTTCGACGAGCGAGGAAACATTTCCAACCTAGAACAGCCTTTAGGCTGTTCTAGCAACCTGTAGCTATTGAGGCAAACTTGCTTCGACTTATCTCCAGCCTTCAAAGGTTCCCCGAACCTTTGAAGCGAGTACTAAAAGCAAACGAAATGGCTATACTAACCGAAAACTAAAAGATTATAAAAAATAAATATAAAGCCCTCGCTAGATGTATAAGCTTAGCGGGGGCTTTGTGGTTGATTTTAAGTCTGTCACACTCTGTAAGTTGTGCGAGGTGTTGATACGAATCTAGAGAAGCAGTACTGGGCTTGTTCTCATCCTTTAGAACTGTATCAGTTAGGTGATTATTATAATTTACGTTTACGTGTAAACAACGCAATTGCAAGCCCGATAATACCACTTGTCAATAACCATAAACTTCCTTTCTCACCAGTTACTGGTAAGATTTGCTTAGCAGTTTCGGTTTTAAATGTTGAAGTCTCCTGCTTATCTGTTTTTTCAGTTGTTGGTTTAGTGTTTGAATTTTCTTCGACTGTACCATTTTGGTTGTTCCCATTAACAGGCATCTGTTTTTCAGAGATTACAACCTTATCGTTCTCTTTATTAGCTATTTGCTTTTCAGGTGTTACGGCATTTTCGTTCATAACACTCGGCATTTGTTTTTCAGAGGTTTCAATATTATCCTTCTCTTTATTAGCCATTTGTTCTTGAGGTGTTACGACCATGTCGTTCACAATGCTTGGCATCTGTTTTTCAGAGATTGCAACCTTATCGTTCTCTTTATTAGCCATTTGTTCTTGAGGTGTTACGACCATGTCGTTCACAATGCTTGGCATCTGTTTTTCAGAGGTTTCAATATTATCCTTCTCTTTATTAGTCATTTGCTTTTCAGGTGTTACGGCATTTTCATTCTCAACAGTCGGCATCTGTTTTTCAGAGATTACAACCTTATCCTTCTCTTTATTAGCCATTTGTTCTTGAGGTGTTACGGCATTTTCATTCTCAACAGTTGGCATCTGTTTTTCAGAGATTACAACCTTATCCTTCTCTTTATTAGTCATTTGCTTTTCAGGTGTTACGGCATTTTCGTTCACAACACTCGGCATTTGTTTTTCAGAGCTTACAACCTTATCGTTCTCTTTATTAGTCATTTGCTTTCCAGGTGTTACGGCATTTTCATTCTCAACAGTCGGCATCTGTTTTTCAGAGGTTTCAATATTATCGTTCTCTTTATTAGTCATTTGCTTTTCAGGTGTTACGGCATTTTCGTTCATAACACTCGGCATCTGTTTTTCAGAGATTACAATATTATCGTTCTCTTTATTAGTCATTTGCTCTTTAGGGGGTTCGATATTTCCCTTCTCTTTATCAGTCATTGCTTCCTTAGAGACTTCATTATCAGTAATAATGCTATCCGTGGTTGGCGCTATTAACTTCCCAGGATTCAAAATATTCTCGAAGATTTGATCGCTATTTTCATAAGTCACTGTTGAGACTAGTTGTCCGTGATTGTTATCTTTCACAGTGATAGTGGCCTTAATGTCTGATTTGTCATAGATAATATCGCCAAGTCCACCATCAACTTCTGAAACAGTGTAGGTATAGGTTCCCTCTTTTGTAAATGTTAGGGCACTAAAGTTTACAGAACCATCTGCTTGATTACTTACCTTTTCGATTTCATCGCCTTTTTCATTTTTTAAAACAAATTCGAATTCACCGGTGTTTAAGGTACGTCCCTCGAGGACTTTTTTAATCGAAAGACTAGCAGCAGCTGGAGCAGGTGTATAGAAATTGTTAAAGACATTGTCATCAGCAATAAATTCAATCATTGCCTGTAATTGTCCGTTGTTTCGATCTTCTACAGTTATTTTTGCTACAATATATTTCGAATCATACTCAACACCACTAAGCTCATTTTTTACTTCTGAAATTGTATACCAATATTCGCCGGGCTTATCGAATGATAGATTTTTAAATCTAACTTGGCCCTCTTTTGTATTTTGAGTTGTATCAATAAGTTTCTCACTATCCACTTCTCTAAGCTCAAATTTAAATTCATTTTCTAGAAGTTCACGACCAAATAGTCGTACTACTGCTGGTATTTTGACATTAACCGCCTTTGAAGTAGCCTGTCCCCCATCAGGTTGTTTTGCGCTGATGATGGTATTTTTTACTTCTTGTGCCGATACATTATTCACTAGAGCAACAGTCCCAAATAATACTATTCCTGGTATTAGGAGCGATGTTCTCCATTTCTTAGTATTCATTATCCTTTTTTCCTTTCTCAAAGCATGATTTATGTAGCTAATCTGTGTCGTTATAACATGCAAATTTTACATCTAAAGTCCTCAATAAATTTTGAACGCTTAGTGCCAGAATGTGCACCATTCGTAAATTATAACATCTTCTAAAAAACATTCAAGCTGTCCTTCTGCTTTTAAAATCTGTTTTATATGTTTTTTATGTAATCATATATTTGGGATTATATTCTTTAGTATTGGCTTTAATTGATACAAAATTCGTGTAGAATACAGTTTAAAATATGAAAAAATGTAAAAAAGGGCTATAATGGTATTATGAAAGTACTATTGTATTTAGAAGGTAAAACTGTTTTAGAGAAATCAGGAATTGGTCGGGCGCTTCAACACCAGATGGAAGCGCTAGATATGGCAGGTATTCCTTATACAACAGACCTGCTGGGAGATTATGATGTCATTCATATCAATACTTACGGTCCACGCTCCTGGTTATTGCTACATGCAGCCAAACGGAGTGGAAAAAAGGTAATCATGCATGGACATTCCACGAAGGAAGATTTTCAAAATTCCTTTATCGGTTCGAATACCCTAGCTCCTTTTGTAGGGAAATATCTAGCAAGCATGTACCAAAAGGCAGACTTTGTCATCACTCCTTCAGAGTATTCAAAAAAACTCATCCGGTCTTACGGTGTGACAACGCCAATTATAGCCGTTTCGAATGGTATTGATTTAGATAAATATAAGAAGGATGAACGTAAGGAAGCAATCTTTCGAGAGCATTTTAAAATTGAAGAAGGTCAGCCAGTTGTTGTCTGTGCAGGGCTCTACTTCCGACGTAAAGGAATTGAAGACTTTGTCAAGGTAGCCGAAAAGATGCCGCATGTCCGCTTCATTTGGCTCGGTTCAATCAATAAGTGGCTGATTCCGTCATATATTAGAAAAATTGTTGAGGGAGATCATCCAGCGAATGTCGAGTTTCCAGGTTATTTTAAAGGTGCTGTTTTTCAGGGTGCAATGAGCGGAGCGGATGCCTTTTTCTTCCCATCGTATGAGGAAACAGAAGGGATTGTTGTTCTGGAAGCTCTTGCTAGTCATCAGCATGTTGTTCTAAGAGATATTCCAGTTTACAATGGTTGGATTGACGAAAACGTTGCCGAATTGGGACATACAGTGGATGATTTTGTCGATTCTATTCAGAAAATCTTAGACAAGCAGGTTGATAAACGTGAGGCGGGCTACCAGGTTGCGGTTAGTCGCTCGATTGACAATGTTTCCCACCAATTGGTGGATGCCTATCGACAAGTATTGGAGATGTAAATGCGGATTGGATTGTTTACGGATACCTATTTTCCACAGGTTTCAGGAGTCGCGACTTCGATTCGGACTCTTAAGACAGAGTTGGAGAAATTGGGACATACGGTATTTATTTTTACGACGACAGATGAGGATGTGAATCGCTACGAAGATTGGGACATTATCCGAATTCCTAGCGTACCTTTTTTTGCCTTTAAAGATCGTCGAGTGGCCTACGCGGGTTTTACAGATGCCTTAAAAATTGCAAGTCGCTATAAACTAGATATTATTCATACTCATACAGAATTTTCTTTGGGGATTTTGGGGAAAATGATTGCCAAGGAACTAGATATTCCAGTGGTACATACTTATCATACCCAGTATGAAGACTACGTACACTATATTGCCAAGGGGAGGATTATTCGTCCTGGGATGGTTAAATATTTAGTACGGGCATTTTTAAAAGATCTGGATGGGGTAATTTGCCCCAGTGAGATTGTTGAAGATCTTTTAATGAGTTACAACGTTCCGATTTCTAAACGAGTCATTCCGACAGGAATTGACCTGGCAAAGTTTGATAGACCAGAAATTGGCAAGGATGAAACAGATGAGTTGCGGGAACAACTAGGAATTGCTAGTGATGAAACGATGTTGTTAAGTCTGTCTAGGATTTCTCACGAGAAGAATATCCAAGCAATCGTTCAGGCAATGCCAAAAATTTTGCTGGAAAATCCCAAGGTGAAGTTGGTCATTGTCGGAGGTGGACCTTATACAAATGATCTTCAGGAAATGATAGCGGAGCTTAATCTAGATGAACACATCCAGTTGACGGGGATGATTGCTCCAAGTGATACAGCGCTTTATTATAAAGCTGCGGATTTCTTTATTTCTGCTTCGACCAGTGAAACACAGGGACTAACTTTCTTAGAAAGCTTAGCTTCTGGAACTCCTATTTTGGCACATAGCAATCCCTACTTAAAAAACGTTATAACAGATAAGATGTTTGGGACACTCTTCATTCGAGAACAGGAGTTGGCAGATGCCGTCGTTGAGGCAATTATTGCTACACCACCAATGAATCCGTATGTGCTTGATAAGAAGCTCTATGAGATTTCTTCTACGAATTTTGGGCGCAAGGTTTTTGAATATTATCTAGATTTGAAGATTTCGTATGATTTTAGAAAAGAACATACTAATCAAGATAGTGTAGCAGAAGCTTTGATAAAAGAGGCTATTTACCTACCGCAAAAAGTAGTAGTTAAATCAACGGACACAACAGCAAAAATATTGAAAAAATCAGTCGAACAAGTAAAATCAATCCGGAATTTCTTTGAATAATCTGGAGGTTTCAAATGGAAAAGCTTCGGAAAGAGAGTTGGAAGAATCTGGTTTTGGCAACTCTCATTGTTCTATCCATGTATGCAGGTATTTATCTGATTGCCTTTCATCTGATTAGTGACACTATGCTTTCTAAGGAGCTGGTGGTTGGGAATATATTGCTCTATACTCCCATTGTGTTATTCCTAACGGGTCTTCTTTATGGATTTTTTTATGGCTTTTCTCCTAGCCTTCTTGCCTTGGTTTTACTGCTTTATCCTGTAACCATCTTTTTCTTTAAGGAATGGATTATTCTCTATCAGATTGTCTACACCTTATGTGCTCTGATTGGAAATGGGATAGGAGCTCTGCTATTTTCTCTAAGAAAGAAAATGAGGAAAAATCCTTGAAAAATCAGAAAATCCTTGTTATAATAGCCTCTAGAGACTTATCAATTCTAGGAAATCTTTGAGAGAGTGTGCGGTGGGTGCAAGCACATAGAGGATAGGATTGACACTACTCGGTATGATTTTATGCAAACATAAAAGGGTGGTTCCCTTATCGCCAATCTGAGGTAGTCAGGCTTTTCAGCTTGACTGCGAATGAAGGTGGAACCACGTTACGACGTCCTTTTGCGAGGGTGTCGTATTTTCTTTTTTGACAAAACAAGGAGATGAAGTTGACCAACATTCCACAAGAAACGATTGACCGTTGCCTAGCCATTCGCAAGGCTTACAGAGAGTTGGAAGTCAAGCACCACGACAAAGAGTGGTCCATCGAGGAGGACCTCTTGGCTTTGACCAATGATATTGGCAACATGAACCGTCTGATTATGACCAAGCAGGGGCGTTACTATGATGAAACGCCTTATACCTTGGAGCATAAAATGGCTGAAAATATCTGGTGGTTGATCGAATTAGCCGACCGACTGGATATTGATATTCAAAAAGAAATGGAAACCTTTTTAACTCAGAAAGAAGAGTTATTGGGGATTAAAAATAAAAAAAGGAGATAAATATGATTCATATTACTTTCCCAGATGGTGCTGTTCGTGAGTACCAAGCTGGTGTGACTACTTTTGAAATTGCAGAGAGCATCAGCAAGTCTTTGGCGAAGAAGGCTCTTGCTGGTAAGTTCAATGGTAAATTGATTGACACCACTCGTGCCATCGAAGAGGACGGTACGCTTGAAATCGTAACGCCTGACCATGAGGATGCCTTGGACATCTTGCGTCACTCAGCTGCCCACTTGTTTGCCCAAGCGGCTCGTCGTCTTTTCCCAGACATCAAGTTGGGGGTTGGTCCAGCTATTCAGGATGGTTTCTACTATGACACGGACAATGCGGCTGGTCAGATTTCAAATGAAGATTTGCCACGCATTCAGGAAGAAATGATGAAGATTGTCAAGGAAAACTTCCCTTCAGAACGCCGTGAGGTGACCAAGGAAGAAGCTCTTGAGATTTTCAAAACTGATCCATACAAGTTGGAATTGATTCACGAGCACTCTGATGACGAGGGTGGTTTGACCATTTATACCCAGGGAGAATACGTTGACCTCTGCCGTGGCCCACACGTTCCGTCAACAGGCCGTATCCAGATTTTTGAATTGCTCAATGTGGCTGGTGCATACTGGCGTGGTAAGAGCGAAAATCCAATGATGCAACGTGTTTATGGTACAGCTTGGTTTGACAAGAAAGACCTCAAAGCTTACCTGCAAATGCGTGAGGAAGCTAAAGAACGTGACCACCGTAAACTTGGTAAGGAATTGGATCTCTTCATGATCAGCCAAGAAGTTGGTCAAGGCTTGCCATTCTGGTTGCCAAACGGTGCAACTATCCGTCGTACCTTGGAGCGTTACATCACAGACAAGGAATTGGCTTCAGGCTACCAGCACGTATATACGCCACCATTGGCTTCTGTTGAACTCTATAAGACTTCGGGTCACTGGGAGCATTATTCAGAAGACATGTTCCCAACTATGGACATGGGCGACGGTGAGGAGTTTGTTCTACGTCCGATGAACTGTCCGCACCACATTCAAGTTTATAAAAACCATGTGCGTTCTTACCGTGAGTTGCCTGTGCGTATCGCTGAGCTTGGTATGATGCACCGCTATGAGAAATCAGGTGCATTGACTGGTTTGCAGCGGGTTCGTGAGATGACTCTCAACGACGGTCATATCTTCGTGACACCTGAACAAATCCAAGAAGAGTTCAAAAAAGCTCTCCAGTTGATTATCGATGTGTACGCAGATTTCAACCTAAACGACTACCGTTTCCGCCTCTCTTATCGTGACCCAGAGGACAAAGAGAAGTACTATGACAACGATGAGATGTGGGAAAATGCCCAGCGTATGCTGAAGGGTGCCATGGATGAAATGGGCGTGGACTACTTCGAGGCAGAAGGTGAAGCAGCCTTTTACGGTCCGAAGTTGGATATTCAGGTGAAAACTGCCCTTGGTAACGAGGAAACTTTGTCAACTATTCAGTTGGACTTCCTCTTGCCAGAACGCTTTGGTCTGACCTACATTGGTGCTGATGGTGAAGAACACCGCCCAGTCATGATTCACCGTGGTGTTATCTCGACTATGGAACGCTTCACTGCCATCTTGATTGAAACCTACAAGGGTGCCTTCCCAACTTGGTTGGCTCCAACCCAAGTGACCATGATTCCAATCTCTGTGGAAGCTCATTTGGATTACGCTTGGAAGGTTGCCAAAGAATTGCAAGACCGTGGCGTTCGTGTACACGTGGATGAACGTAACGAGAAGATGCAGTACAAGATCCGTCAGAGCCAGACCAGCAAGATTCCATACCAACTCATCGTCGGTGATAAGGAAATGGAAGATAATGCAGTCAACGTTCGTCGTTACGGAAGTAAAGCAACGCAAACTCAGTCAGTCACAGAATTTGTGGACCATATCCTAGCAGATATTGCCCGCAAGTCGCGTCCAGCAGAAGCTGAATAATTAGAACAAGAAGTCCGAAAGGGCTTCTTTTTTGGTATAATAGTCAAGGAAAATGGTGGTAATAATGAAAAGAGTAATAAAAGTTATTGTAGGTCTGATGTTAGGAATCGTTGGTTTCTTTATTGTCATGATAATTGGTTTGTATCTCTTATTTAGTCCCAGGGTGGCTAGTCGAGAGGAATTGATATCGTATCAGATGATGCTTGAACAGGGTATGGAGTCATATGGTTTCACTGGTAAGGTAGAGTTGACAAAATTTCGTCCTATAACCATTGGTAACCCATGGGATGTTGTAGAGTATGACTATACTGAAGTTGTAGATGGTCAGTCGATTACACTTCAATCTTCCGATACCTTGGTCAATGACCAGATTGAAGGTAAGGAAGAATTACAGGGAATGCTAAGTATGGCTGCATATTTTCACGATAGCCCAAGCAGTATGTTACATCAATTTGATGGTATCGTTGACCAAGCTATGTGGCATCAGCCGAGAGGTAAATATTTACTGAATCAGGCACAGCAGATATTTAAATTGATGGAAGAAAAAGATTTCACTTTGTTTGAAGTGGATGGTAGGCTTGAAACTCAGGATGAAAAATTGATAAAGTTTTATGAAAAGGTAGAGGAAAATCGCGATAATGGTCGGGCTTTTGCAGGTTTTTATGATATTAATTTAGACTGGCTCATGGAGGAAGAAATGGCGGTAATTGAAGTTGAATTTTTTAATAAGAAGGACCTTGGTTTAGAAAACGACTTAGTAGAGGAAGATAAATTACTAGCTGATTTAAAACAGAAAGTCGAAACATTTGACTATTCTAATGTGGAAGACGGAACCTATAGAATTGGTTTTCGTAGACCTGGAGTGCAGTCAACTAGTTTTTTCGTAACAATCAAGGTAAAAGATCATCATTATTTATTCTTAAAATAGTTGTTACAAACACAAAAACTCCCAACCAATTGGCTGGGAGGAATGTTTATTCAATACTGCTCGCCCAAGACT
The DNA here is from genome assembly GCF_044427425.1 of Streptococcus sp. 2018WUSS126. Lineage (NCBI taxonomy): Bacteria > Bacillati > Bacillota > Bacilli > Lactobacillales > Streptococcaceae > Streptococcus > Streptococcus sp. 2018WUSS126. The sequence continues at coordinate 23,017 of NZ_JAOTGB010000007.1, forward strand.
TGGCCACATAACGTGACAGACTTGAAATGGCAAAGTTGATAATGAAATAGATGAGAGCAACCATGAGGTAAAGGGCAAAAACTTGCTCTGCCTCAAAGTAGCGTCCCATGAGGATTTGACTAGAACCAAAGAGTTCTTGCAAGGCGATAACGGAGTAGAGGAAACTAGTGTCCTTGATGACCGTTACAATCTGCGAGATAATGGCTGGCAACATCTTACGAATGGCCTGCGGCATGATGATATAGACCATGATTTGCACTGGGGTAAAACCCTGTGATAAACCAGCTTCGGTCTGGCCCGGTCCGATGGCGTTGAGACCACCACGGATAATCTCGGCCATGGCTGCCGTGGTAAAAATAGTAAAAGCAGTAATACCAGCAGGCGTTGACTTCATTTGGAAGACTAAGAAAACTGTGAAAATCCAAAGCAAGTTTGGCACATTACGCACAAATTCGATATAGATGGTTGCAATCCACTTGAAAATTGGATTTTTTCCGTTGCGCATGATAGCTAGAATCATTCCGAAAAGAATGGACAGGATTACCGAAATACTTGAGATATAGAGTGTTAACTTCAAACCACTCCACAAGAGTTGGAAGGTTGAAGGTTTGAGTAATTCTAAAACATAATGCATCGTTCAACCTCCTATTAGTGTGAAAAAGCTGACTTATTCTTTTCTTCAATGCGGCGACCCCAGCTTGCAACAGGGAAGCACATGATGAAGTAAAGGAAAGCAGCACCAGCAAAGGCTGGTATGTAGTTGGCATTCATGGCAGACCAAGATTTTGTCATAAACATAATATCAGCTCCAGAGATAATGGCAACAGTAGCCGTATTCTTAATTAAGTTTACTACTTGGTTGGTCAAAGGTGGAAGAATGGTCGGAATGGCCTGTGGCAATATGATGATTCGCATGGTTTCAGCCTGGGTAAATCCCTGTGAAAGTGCGGCTTCAGTTTGCCCGGCAGGCACAGCCTCAATCCCTGCACGAATGACCTCTGCGATATAGGCACCGTGATAGAGGCCCACGCAGATAACAGCTGTCCAGTAGATGGACGGCATGAGAACATAATTTGAAATCAGTGGAAGTCCATAATAAACAATCATGAACTGAACCAAAAGCGGTGTATTTTGATAGTATTCAACATAGACACGTGCGATGATTTTTAAAACTTTATTTTTACTTGAAGAGAGACTACCAAAGACAATTCCTAAAAACATGGCCATGATAAAGGCCCCGACAGAAATGGCTAAGGTAAAGAGAAAACCTTGGAAAAAGGTTGGAAAATCCTTGAAATAACTGACCCAGTTCTCCCAAGCGTAAGGACTAGTTGTTAAAACTGTCATATTGTTTCACCTTTCTATTCGTCAGTTTCTGTGACTGGTTTGAGACCATTGGCATCATAGATGCTTTGTAGGCTAGTATCGGCAGTCCATTTTTCTACGAGACTATTTAAGTAGTCGTTAAGGTCTTTGTTAGATAATTTAGTAACAATTCCATAGTCAGAAGCTGAGAAGCTAAAGTCCATGAGTTCAGATTTCGAGCTGATATACCCAGAAAGGATAGATTGGTCTACAGAAAATGCGTCTGTACGGTGAGCACGTAGCGAGACAGAGAGTTCTGGATAAGAACCAAGTTCAGCAAAGTTTACTGAAATGCCATACTTATCTGCTAGTTCAGAGATGAGGGTACGTGTAATGGAACCCTGAGCTACACCGATTGTCTTTCCATCTAGGTCGGTAAAGGTCTTGATTCCACTATCCTTATTGACCAAGAAGCCAACGGCATCTGTGTAGTAAGGAGTTGTGAAATTGTAGAGTAGCTTGCGCTCCTCGGTGATGGTAAAAGTTGCGATGACCATATCAACTTGACCGTTATCAAGCAGTGGTCCGCGAGTTTGTGCCGTAACAGGGGTAAATTCAATCTCTACACCTAACTCGTCTGCAATTTTGCGAGCAATGTTAATCTCCATTCCCTCGAATTCACCAGTATCAGGGTTCTTGTAGCCAAAGTTTGGGACGTCCTGTTTCACTCCGACGCGGAGCACGCCCCTATCGATGATAGCTTGAACTTGATCACTATTGGTAATGGATGCGGGTGTTTCTGTTTGAGCTGCTGGTTGTTTTGCGAAAACGAGAAGAATAAGTCCGAAGACCAATAATCTAATTGCAAAGAAAATGTTGATTTTTTTCTTATCCATAGACTACCTCCTAGAGTTTTACCTTATCAGATTCGTGGTTGATAATCTTGCTGAGGAATTGTTGGGCACGAGGCTCTGTCGGGTTGTCAAAGAAGCCATTCACATCTGTTGTATCAACTAAAACTTCTCCCTCGGCCATGAAGATGATGCGATCAGCTACTTCACGGGCAAAGCCCATTTCGTGTGTTACGACAATCATATTCATCCCGTCACGTGCCAATTTTTGCATAACTGCAAGTACATCGCCGATAGTTTCTGGGTCCAAGGCAGATGTTGGTTCATCGAAGAGTAGAAGCTCAGGTTTCATAGCCAAGCCACGAGCGATGGCGACACGTTGTTTTTGGCCTCCGGATAGCATAGCAGGGTAGGAATCCTTCCGATCCCAGAGGTTAACAAACTCAAGATACTTTTGAGCGGTTTTTTCAGCCGTAGCTTTATCGATTCCCAAAACCTTAATAGGTGCCAAAGTAACATTTTCTAACACGGTTTTGTGTGGGTAGAGGTTAAAATGCTGGAAAACCATGCCAACTTCTTTGCGAAGTGATACGAGCTCTTTGATAGAAGTAGAGGAAATATCATGTCCGTTGACAATGAGCGTTCCTTCATCAATTGCCTCTAAACCGTTAATCGTGCGAATGAGAGTAGATTTTCCGGATCCGGAAGGTCCAAGGAGAACGACAACCTGTCCAGGTTCGAATTCCAAGTTGATATTGCGTAGGGCGTGGTAGTCGCCATAGTATTTGTTGACATCTTTAAATTCTACTAAAGCCATAAAATTCTCCTTGCATAGTGTTTTTTAGGTATTCCCATCTTAGCATTGCCTATATACAATGTCAAGTAAATTCTGACAATTTAATGTATTGTATGTAATAAAATATGACATATCTGTGTCAGATGGTTTTGAAATATGAATTTTTTAGGTAAGTTTGATATAATAGAAAAAATAAAGCAAAGGTAAGATACTAATGAAAAAAATATTAATTGTAGATGATGAAAAACCAATCTCAGATATTATTAAGTTTAATATGACGCGTGAGGGATATGAAGTTGTGACAGCTTTCGATGGACGTGAAGCCTTGGAAGTATTTGAGGCTGAGTTTCCTGACATTGTCATTTTGGACTTGATGCTGCCAGAATTGGACGGACTAGAGGTCGCTCGAATGATTCGTAAGACCAGCAATGTTCCAATCTTGATGTTATCTGCTAAAGATAGCGAATTTGATAAGGTTATCGGGCTTGAAATCGGGGCGGATGATTATGTGACCAAGCCCTTCTCTAATCGTGAATTGCAGGCGCGTGTTAAGGCTCTTCTTCGTCGTAGTGAATTGGCAGAGACGCAGACAAATATTGAGTCAACAGGAACTCCAGAGTTGGTGATTGGCGATTTGGTCATTCTGCCTGATGCGTTTGTCGCTAAGAAGCATGGCAAAGAGCTGGAGCTGACCCATCGTGAGTTTGAATTGCTCCACCATTTGGCCAAACACTTAGGTCAGGTTATGACTCGAGAACATCTATTGGAAACAGTTTGGGGTTATGATTACTTTGGTGATGTCCGCACGGTGGATGTAACGATTCGTCGTCTGCGTGAGAAAATTGAAGATACACCAAGCAGACCAGAATACATTCTTACTCGTCGCGGAGTGGGATATTTTATAAAAGGAAATGATTAATCAATTACGTTATTTAATGACCACGGCAGAATTTTGGTTTGTTGTCATTTTGATTGGCTTTCTAATTGCTCTGACGGTCCTTTTGATTGAAAACTATCGGGATAATAAGCAAATTAAACAACTCAATCAAAAAGTCAATGCCTTAATTGAGGGGAATTATGCAGATGTGTTAGACATGAGGGGAAGTCCTGAAATCACAGACATGGCGAATTCTCTTAATGATTTGTCGGAGGTCATCCGCTTAACTCATGATAATTTAGAACAAGAAAAGACACGTCTGTCTTCCATCCTGTCCTATATGAGTGACGGTGTTATTGCTACAGACCGTATCGGACGGATCATCATGATTAACGATATGGCCCAGAAACAGTTGGGGCTTTCTAGCCAAAAGCAGGAGCAGTATCACCTGCTAGAGGTTTTAGATTTATCAGACCGTTATACATTGAGAGATTTGTTGGCTCAGACACCTGAGATTGTGATTGATCACACCAATGAAAACGAAGAATTTTTGACTTTACGCGCTAATTTTGCCACGATTCGTAGTGAGAGTGGTCTAATTTCTGGCCTGGTTGTCGTCTTGCATGATATGACCGAGCAGGCCAAGGAAGAGCGGGAACGTAGGCTGTTTGTGTCAAATGTGAGTCATGAATTGCGTACGCCATTGACTTCCGTCAAATCCTATCTAGAGGCTCTGGATGAGGGAGCGCTGACGGAGTCTGTTGCACCGAGTTTTGTTAAGGTATCCTTAGATGAGACCAACCGCATGATGCGGATGATTACAGACCTCCTAAGCTTATCGCGTATTGATAATCAGGTTGGTCAGATAGATGTCGAACTGATAAACTTTACTGCTTTTGTGACCTTTATTCTTAACCGTTTTGACCAAATGAAAAATGCTGATTCTGATAAGGTCTATACGATTGTTCGTGACTATCAAATCAGTCCTATTTGGGTTGAGATTGATACAGATAAGATGACTCAGGTTTTGGATAATATCTTAAATAATGCCATTAAATATTCGCCAGACGGCGGGACAATTACCTTCAGCATGAAGACCACAGATAGCCAGTTGATTGTATCCGTCTCAGACGAAGGTCTGGGGATTCCGAAAGCAGATTTACCTAGAATTTTTGACCGATTCTATCGTGTGGACAAGGCACGTTCTCGTGCCCAAGGTGGCACAGGTCTTGGTTTAGCTATTGCAAAAGAAATCGTGAAACAACATAAGGGCTTTATCTGGGCTAAAAGCGAATATGGTCATGGCTCAACGTTTACAATTGTCTTGCCGTACAGCAAGGACATCGCACTAGATGAGTGGGATGATTCAGATGAGGAAGAATAGGAGAATATGATCGGAAAAGGTTTTAATTATAGTATTTTAGCTTCGGGGTCCAGCGGGAATTGTTTTTACCTGGAAACAGATAAAAAGAAAATCTTAGTGGATGCGGGCTTATCAGGGAAAAAGATTACCAGTCTTTTGGCGGAAATTGACCGAAAGCCTGAGGATATTGATGCTATCCTGGTAACGCATGAACATAGCGATCACATCCATGGTATCGGTGTTTTAGCACGTAAGTATGGGATGGACATTTATGCCAATGAATTGACCTGGCAGGCTATGGAGAGCAAATTGGGCAAGATTGATGTGGCTCAAAAACATATCTTCGAATTGGGTGCTATGAAGACTTTTGGCGACCTAGACATTGAGTCCTTTGGAGTCAGTCACGATGCTGCATGTCCGCAATTTTACCGTTTTATGAAGGATGACAAATCCTTTGTTATGTTGACGGATACAGGCTATGTCAGTGACCGCATGGTTGGAATTGTAGAAAATGCCGATGCTTATTTGATTGAATCGAACCATGATATTGAAATTTTGCGCTCAGGTTCTTACTCATGGAATTTGAAGCAACGGATTCTATCTGATAAGGGACATCTTTGTAATGAAGATGGAGCTGATGCCATGATTCGCTCACTTGGAAATCGGACCAAAAAGATTTACCTAGGGCATTTGTCAAAGGAAAACAATATCAAGGAATTGGCTCACATGACCATGGTTAATCAATTGGCACAGGCTGATTTAGGAGTTGGAGTGGATTTCCAAGTCTATGATACATCGCCAGATACAGCGACTGCCTTGACCAAGATTTGACAAATTCATTTAACTTGTTTAGAATAAATATATAAAATACGTGAGGTGAAGTTACATGAATAATTAAGCTACTTATTAGTCGTTCTTAAAACTTGTTGAAAATCAATTATTTGATAATTTAGTCTTTTAGTTTGCTTTTAGTACTAGGCAACGAGCTGCAGGCTGTACTGAAGTACGGCAAAGCGAGTTAACGAAGTAATAGAAGATAAACTAAATGACTACACAAGGGATAAGACTGCTCATAAGGGCTTACTATTCGTGTGACTTTTCCATAGGAGAGGTCATGTTTTACATGGCTTTTTTCTGTGTTCATTTTGCAGAATAGGGGCTCTTTTTGTGAAGAAAAGAGGTCTATATGGAAGTAATGAAATGTATTCAATTAGAGAAGGAATTTGCGGGACGCAGTTTGTTTACAATCAAGCAGTTGAGCCTTCAAGCTGGTCAAAAGGTTGGTTTGGTTGGAAATAACGGTGTTGGCAAGTCTACTTTTTTGAAAATCTTACTGGGACTGGATAGGGATTTTGCTGGTCAGATTGAGGTAAAAGCAGACTGGGCCTATGTATCCCAGTTACAGGAAAGGAGCTCGCTTTCAGGTGGGGAACAGGTTTGGAAGTCTATTCAAGAGGCTTTTGCCCAAAGACCACAGTTGTTAATCATGGATGAACCAACTGCCAATCTGGATCAAGAACACCAGGAAAAGCTAATCAAACAAATCAAACGCTATCGTGGCAGTCTACTGGTTGTCAGTCATGATCGGCATTTTCTCAATCAAATAGCCAGTCACATTTGGCATTTAGAAGAAGGAAGTATTCAGGTCTATACAGGGAATTACGAGGCGTTTGTAGAAAGTCGCCGGGCTAGGCGAGAAGGACAGCAGGAGGCTTATGAAGTCTATCAGAAAAAAGTCGCTCAACTAAAAAAAGCCCAACAAGAGCGTCAGGTCAAGGCTCAGAAGATGGGGAAGAAAAAGAAAGGTGTTTCATCATCTGAGTGGAAAGTCAGTGCTTTTATGGGATCCTATGACAGTCAAGCCAAGTCTATGGCCAAGGCTGCCAAGCATTTGGAAAAACGGATGGAGCGTCTGGACAAGGTTGAACAACCTAGAAAGGAAACGTGGGTAAAGATGGAAGCGAAAGGTGCCTTGGATACTAGTCTTCACAGTCTCTTTCGCTTACAGGCTGGTCAGCTCTGGATTAGGGAAAAGTATTTATTTGGTTTCCCTCAGATAGGGATGACGTTTGGGGAGAAGTTAGCCTTAGTGGGGGCGAATGGTTCTGGAAAGACTAGTTTTGTCCAAAAAATATTAAGGAAAGAATTAGCAGGCTATTATAACCCTAAGTTAAAAATTGCTTATTTTGCACAGGATTTGATAAACCTTGATGAAGAAAAGACTGCTTTTGAAAATGTTAGTTGTACCTCTCTTCAAGATAGGATGACGATTCTCAATTTATTAGGTATGTTAGGACTTTCTTACGATAAGGCTCAGCAGAAGGTAGCAAATCTGTCTGGTGGTGAGCGTGTTCGTCTCTCCTTAGCTAAGGTATTGTTGGCAGATGCAAATCTTTTGATATTAGATGAACCGACAAATTTTCTAGATATGGCAGCTATTGAGGCTTTGGAAACATTCTTGAAAGAATATGAAGGAAGTGTCCTCTTGATTTCCCATGATCAACAGTTTGTGGAAACATCTGTTCACAGTCAATGGGAGATAGTGCAAGCTTGTCTCGTGAAGAAATCATAAGAAAATATTTTCTGAAAAGGAGGCTCTGTCTAAAAAATATTTTTTGCCTGTGGTATAATAAGAAGGATATTTCTAGAATGAGGTCTTTGAAGTGAAAAAAAGAAAGAACAAGCCTTTGGAACACGATGGAAATTTTATTTCCCTTCGTTTAAATATTTTATTTTCTATCGTGATTTTCCTTTTCCTAGTTTTGATATTGCGTCTGGCAGATATGCAGATCATCAATCATGATTTTTATAGTAATAAGCTGTCTACTGCCAGTCAGAAAATCATCAGCAATGGCTCTATCCGTGGGCAGATTTACGATGCACAGGGAAAACCTTTGGTTGAAAACGAGATTCAGCAGGTTGTCTCCTTCACACGTCCCAACAAGATGTCTGCTCAGGAAATGAAAGAAGTAGCTAATAAACTCTTGCAGTGGGTCAATGTTTCAGACGTAACAATTACTCAACGTGATAAGGCTGATTATTATTTGGCAGATGAAGAGGTTTATCGTCAGGTAGTCGAGGCCTTGCCAAAAGATAAAAAATACGATTCCGATGGTAACTACTTGAGCGAATCAACAATTTATTCGAATGCAGTTGATAGTATCCCTGCCGAAGCATTACAATATTCTGAGCAAGACAATAAAGCGATTGAACTGTTCAAGCAGATGAATGGTGCTACTTACTTCTCTACTGTTAATTTGGTAACGGATACTCTGACTTCTGAACAGGTTGCTCATATCGTAGCCAATGAAAGTCAACTTCCAGGCATTTCAACGACCAATAACTGGCAACGGACGATTTTACCAACTTCCCTCAGCTCCATTATCGGTACAGTAACGAGTGAACAGGCTGGTTTGCCTGCAGAAGATGCAGAATATTATCTATCCAAGGGCTACTCTTCAAATGACCGTGTGGGAACTGCCTACCTCGAGAAACAATATGAAGAAGTCTTGCAAGGTCAACGTGAGAAAAAACAAATAAACCTGGATAGAAATGGAAATATCGAAAGTATTGAGACAATCCAAGAAGGGCAGCAGGGAAATAATATTAAACTGACTATTGATTTAGCCTTTCAAGATGGGGTCAATGCTATTTTGAAAAAATACTTTGAAAGTGAGCTAGCTACTGGTAGTGCGCTTTACTCGGAAGGTGTTTATGCAGTTGCATTAAATCCTTCTACAGGTGCAGTGCTTGCTATGTCAGGATATAGTCACGAAAAAGGCTCAAGTACTATTACGGAGGATGCTCTTGGTACGATTACAAGTGTCTTTACACCAGGTTCCATCGTCAAAGGAGCGACAATTAGCTCTGGTTGGGAAAATGGAGTTATCAGTGGTAATCAGGTTCAATTAGATGAACCAATCTATTTTGCAGGTTCAGCTCCAATTACCTCTTGGTATGGGGCCTATGGTAGTTTTAATATTGATGCGACAGAGGCTCTAGAATATTCTTCTAACGTCTACATGGTTAAAATTGCCTTGGGGCTACTTGGTCAGACCTACTCAGCTAACATGTATTTGAATGATGGTGATACATTGAAAAACGCTATGACTAAGCTTCGTTCGACTTTTGCAGAATATGGTCTTGGTGCTTCTACAGGTATTGACCTTCCACTCGAATCTACAGGATTTTTACCAGATAAGTATACGACAGCCAACTTTATTACCAACGCTTTTGGACAGTTTGATAACTATACACCGATGCAGATGGCACAGTATGCAGCGACCATTGCGAATAATGGGACACGGATTTCTCCTCACCTCGTTGAGGGAATTTATGGGAATAATGCCCAAGGTGGTTTGGGAGAATTAATTGAAACCGTATCTGGTAAGGAGATGAATCAGGTTAATATCTCCGCTGAGGATATGTCTCTTCTTCGTCAAGGTTTCTACCAAGTTGTCAATGGCGGTGGGCGCTTTAATACAGGTAGTGCTATCGGTCGTGGTGCGACCGTGACCATCAGTGCCAAGACTGGTACAGCCGAAACCTATACAACAACAGCTTCAGGAGATGTGGTTACTGCGATCAACACCAACGTTGTTGCCTACGCGCCTAGTGATAATCCTCAAATTGCGGTAGCAGTTGTCCTACCAAATTTGACCAATCAAAGTTCAACAACTACTAAAACAATTACTCAAGAAATTATCAATTTATATCAATCACTTCACCCAATGAACTAAAGGAGGCTTATGCTTTACCCTACACCTATTGCCAAGTTAATTGATAGCTATTCTAAATTGCCAGGTATCGGTATAAAAACGGCTACCCGTTTAGCTTTTTATACTATTGGCATGGAGGATGATGTCGTTAATGAATTTGCTAAAAATTTATTGGCAGCTAAGCGAGACCTATCTTATTGCTCCGTTTGTGGTAATCTGACAGATCAGGACCCCTGTGCCATTTGCCAGGACTCAACGCGAGACCAATCTACTATTTTGATTGTAGAGGATAGTCGAGATGTTACAGCTTTGGAAAATATTCAAGAATACCACGGTCTTTATCATGTCTTGCATGGCTTGATTTCTCCCATGAATGGTATCGGACCAGATGATATTAATTTGAAAACCCTCCTCACTCGCCTAATGGATAATGAGGTTACAGAAGTTATTGTGGCGACCAATGCAACAGCAGATGGAGAGGCTACATCTATGTATATCTCACGTATCCTCAAACCTGCGGGAATCAAAGTAACCCGACTAGCTCGTGGCTTAGCGGTAGGCAGTGATATTGAATATGCAGATGAAGTGACCCTGTTGAGGGCTATTGAAAACCGCACAGAGCTATAGCTGCTCTGTAGTTAGATACGTTCCTAATTTTAAGATAGGATAGATATGATTTGTTAAATTATGCTATACTAAGAGTAGTAGCGTTGATACAGGAAGGAAAATATATGTCAAAAGAAACCTTGATTTTACTATATGGTGGGCGTTCTGCAGAGCGTGAGGTATCCGTTCTGTCTGCCGAAAGCGTCATGCGTGCCATCAATTATGATAAATTTTTTGTCAAAACCTATTTCATCACACAAACTGGGGACTTTATAAAGACGCAAGAGTTTTCTCAAACACCGTCTGCCGATGAAAAACTCATGACAAACGCGACAATTGTTGAAGAGCAAAAAATCCGTCCGAGCGATATTTATGAAGAAAAGGCAGTCGTTTTCCCTGTTCTTCATGGACCAATGGGAGAAGACGGGTCAATTCAAGGCTTCTTGGAAGTGCTTCGTATGCCGTATGTTGGTACTAATATATTGTCTTCCAGCGTTGCCATGGACAAAATCACTACCAAGCGTGTTCTTGAATCAGCAGGAATCTCCCAAGTACCTTATGTGGCAGTTATCGAGGGTGAAACTATCGATGATAAGATTGCAGAGATTGAAGGAAAATTGACTTATCCGGTCTTTGTAAAACCAGCTAATATGGGATCAAGTGTCGGTATCTCAAAAGCCGAGGATTTAGCTGGCTTGCGTAAGGCGCTTGATTTGGCCTTCAAGTATGACAGCCGTGTCCTCGTTGAGCAGGGTGTTAATGCGCGTGAGATTGAGGTTGGTCTTTTGGGAAATGCTGACGTGAAAACGACACTTCCTGGCGAAGTAGTCAAAGACGTTGCTTTTTATGACTACGATGCCAAATACATCGACAACAAAATCACAATGGAAATCCCAGCTAAGATTGATGAGTCTATCATGGATACCATGCGGGACAATGCTGCCAAGGCCTTCCGTGCTATCGGTGGTTGTGGCCTTTCTCGCTGTGATTTCTTCCTGACTGAAGACGGAGACATCTTCCTGAATGAGCTCAACACCATGCCAGGCTTTACTCAGTGGTCTATGTATCCACTCCTTTGGGATAATATGGGACTTGTTTACCCAGACTTGATTGAAGAGCTTGTTCGTTTGGCCAAGGAAATGTTTGAAAAACGTGAAAGTCATTTGATTTAATGAGAATGAAAAGGATTGGAAAATTTCCAATCTTTTTCTAGTTCACATTCTTGCAAAGGTTTGCAAAAAGGAATAAAATGGAACATGTTCTGGAGGTGTTTATGTATCAAACGACAGTAAGAGGGGAAGGTCTGTTTCAGGCAGTTTCTCAAGGTTATGGCGAATCGGTTCGTACCTTTGGGGTGACGGAGAAGGGGGAGACTCCAGTTAGTCTAGTTAATATTGGCTTAGCTGCCTGTATCACCATGTGTGTGCAGGGCTATTATGCCAGTCAAGAAGGCAACAAAACCATGCCTGTTCAGGTGGAGAGTCGCTTGGACAATCAGCGTTTTGAAGTGTTGATTGGAATTGGAGAGTCGGTTTCAGCGCAAAAGCAGAAAGAGATTCTTGCCTATGTGGAAAAGAAATGTAAAGTCAAAGCTCTTTTGAGGGAAGACTTGAAGTTTGAGACAAGTTTTTATGTCTTAGAAAGTGTGGAGTAGATGTTTTTAGCAATTGAAGAAATGCGACAAGGTTTATGAGATGAAAGATGGTGTCCTCACTCAAGTTCGATAAAAAGTGGTATAATAGAAAGATACTGGGTAAATAAATCAGTCCACTTTTCAAAGTTTGAGTCAACATCTCAGCGCAGTGGTTGATTGGCAGATTTGTTCGTGTATCACACTCTAAATCTGACCTAACTACTGATGCGAACTGTGTTCGCTTTATTTCCAACCTCAAACTGTCTCCCAGACAGTTTGAGCTGTGCGGGGGCGTGAAGACGAACTCTTCTTTGAATGTTTGAGTTCTTTCCCGCTCCCTTTTTAGTTTATTGGAGAAAACAATGAAATTAACCCTACATGAAGTCGCTCAGATCTTGGGCGCAAAAAATGATATTAGTCTTTATCCTGATACAGCACTCAACAAGGTCGAGTTCGATAGCCGGCTCGTCACAACTGGCGACCTCTTTGTTCCACTTAAGGGAGCGCGTGACGGTCATGACTTTATTCCTGTGGCTTTTGAAAATGGCTGCGCTGTAACCCTTTCGGAAGCCAGCCTTGATGTTCCTCACATCCTAGTAGATGACTGCTTGGCTGCGCTACAAACATTAGCGGCCTACTACTTAGAGAAAACGGAGGTAGAAGTCATTGCCGTGACAGGCTCAAACGGAAAAACCACCACCAAGGACATGATTCACGATGTTCTAGCGACGACTTACAAAACTTATAAGACACAAGGCAACTACAACAACGAAATTGGTCTGCCTTACACCGTCCTCCATATGCCTGACAATACAGAAAAACTGGTCTTGGAAATGGGCCAAGATCACTTGGGAGACATTCATCTCCTATCCGAAATTGCCAAACCAAGTCTATCAGTTATTACCCTTTTTGGTGAAGCGCATCTGGAATTTTTCGGCTCACGCGAAGAGATCGCCAAAGGAAAATTACAGATTGCGGACGGAATGACAGCTGGTAGTAAGCTTCTGATCCCAGCAGATCCGATTGCGGACAAGCTCTTGCCAAGCCATGTAGAACTCATTCGCTTCGGTGAGCAGGCTGATTTGCAGGTGACCAGTCTGGTCGAGTCAAAAGATAGCCTGACCTTCACCGTCAACTTTATGGACGGCGACATTTTCCTCCCAGTAACAGGCAAGTACAATGCCACCAATGCCATGGTAGCAAGCTATGTGGGCAAGACCTTGGGTGTGCCTGATGAGGCAATCAAGTCAGCTCTAGCCAGTCTTAACTTGACCCGCAACCGCACCGAGTGGAAGAAGTCAGCAAACGGAGCAGATATTCTCAGCGATGTCTACAACGCAAACCCAACGGCCATGCGATTGATTTTGGAAACCTTCTCTAGCATTCCAGCCAATGAAGGTGGCAAGAAAATCGCCGTTTTGGCAGACATGAAAGAACTGGGTAGCCAGTCCGTCAATCTCCACAATCAAATGATTCTGAGCCTGTCGCCTGATGTGCTAGACACCGTTATTTTCTACGGTCAGGATATTGAAGGTCTGGCTCAGTTGGCTAGTCAGATGTTCCCAATTGGAAAAGTCTATTTCTTTAGGAAAAATGCAGAGCAGGATCAATTTGAAGACCTGGTAAAACAGATTAGGGAAAGTCTAGGGAAAGAGGACCAAATCCTCTTTAAAGGCTCTAATTCTATGAAACTTGGAAAAGTGGTGGAAGCGTTAGAAAAATAGGAGAAATAGAATTGTCAATCCTAGATGAATTGTTTCAACATGAAGATATTCAACCACATTTAATATATAAAGAAATAAAGGCAAAAGACCATCTTTTAGATGAAGGTCAAGTCTCGCATATGATTTATCTTGTAAAGTCCGGTGCGTTGAGACTGTGGCATAACCATGACGGAAAAGACATCACTATTCAGTTTTTCTTTGAGGGAGATTCGGTTTCGTCTCTTGAAAGTTTTTTAACGAAGACAGAAAGTATTTACAGTCTTCAAGCTATTGAAGATACTGTGGTTTCTTGCCTAAATCGGCAACTATTTGAAACATTTTTACTAGAACACCCAGAGTATTATCGCTCGTTGACAATACTTTTAAGTCAGAAAATGATTAAATACAACCATCTTTTTCTGTCACGAATAAAAAACTCACCTGAGCAACGATTTTTAGAATTGGTTCAAGAAAAATCTGACCTGTTATGGAGAGTTCCAGATATTTATTTATCTTCTTACCTAGGAATAACTCCTGTATCACTTTCTAGAATAAAAAAACGACTGACTTAACATTTGTTAATGTCGGTCTTTTTAGATTGTAATATACTGGTTGTACCTTGAATGATAAACAAGGAACAATAAAAAAAACAGAGGAGAAATTTCAATGAAAACAACAATTGTCTATAACCATCCCTATGAAAAATCATATAATCACGCTATTTTAGAAGCCAGTATAGCTGGTGCTCAAAAGGCGGGTAGTCAAGTGCAGGTTATTGATTTAGATGCAGAAAAGTTTAATCCTGTGATGACTAGTGAAGATTTGCTCGGATTTGTGAAACATCAGCAGGTTGATCCACAAGCCCAAACCTATTCAAAGCATATCGGAGAATCAGATCATCTCATCTTGATTTTTCCAATCTGGTGGGAGTTGATGCCAGCGATGATGAAAGGCTTCATTGACAAAGTTATTTTTCCAGGAGCATTTTACGACTATAAAGCAAATAGCTATAGTATGCAGGCACGTCACGAGAAGCTAAAAACTATCACCATAATCACAACTATGAATACTCCTAAATTTTTGTATCAACTAATTTATGGGAATGCTATCAAAAATGCGTTAATCAAGGGAACATTTCAGAAGACAGGCTACAAAGATGTGAAATGGATGAGTTATAACATGGTAAAAATGGTTGATGATAGGAAAAGAAAATCTTGGCTAGAGCAGATTGAAAAACGGATTTATCAACGTATTCAACAGTGATAAGTCAATCCTCTTCAAAGGCTCCAACTCTATGATTCTTGGAAAAGTGGTGGAAGCAATAGAAAAGTAGAGAGGTGAGACCTCTCTTTTTTAGCAAGTCTTGTCAAAATACCGAAAAGTTGATATACTGATTCCTGGGGAAAGAAAGGAATTTAATAAGATGAGTGATTTTTTTAGTAATCAGATTTCTGAAGCACCGAACTTGGACGTATTGGAACATCTGTTTCTCATGATTATTTGGTTTTTCATGCTCTATCTTTGTTTTCGTTGTTACCAAAAGAGATGGTTTCATACTGTTTTTTGGTGGCTTCAATTTATACAGATTGTCTCCCTCTATACTTGGTATATTATGGCTGATTTTTCTATTTCTGAGAGTCTTCCTTTTTATCACTGTCGCTTGGCTATGCTCTTTATTCTTTGGGCTAAGCCCGGACCTCTGAAACGTTATTTTGCTTATCTCGGTCTTTTCGGATCGCTTTCGGCCTTTATTCATCCGGTATTTGATCCATTTGCTTTCCCGCATCTAACCTTCTTTACTTTTGTTATTGGCCACTACGCCTTGACTGTTAATTGTATGTTGTACCTGTTATCTGATTTAGAAGGGGAGATGTTGAAAGGAAAAGAGGTGGCGAAATATACGCTTATTATGAATATGCTGATTCTAG
Organism: Streptococcus sp. 2018WUSS126; assembly: GCF_044427425.1. Taxonomy (NCBI): domain Bacteria; kingdom Bacillati; phylum Bacillota; class Bacilli; order Lactobacillales; family Streptococcaceae; genus Streptococcus; species Streptococcus sp. 2018WUSS126. The sequence continues at coordinate 38,797 of NZ_JAOTGB010000007.1, forward strand.
GAGTAGCTCTTTTAACTGGCGGAAATTATGGATTTTTGAGACAGGCACCTTTAGTGAATACTAATAATCTTCCTTTGAATTTCTTCTTGGTAACCTGTCTGCTCTGTTTCTCTATTTTGAGTATACAAGCTATGGTGATTACTTATTTGAAAAAAGAAAGCAGACAAATGGATTCGCAGATACTGAAAAAATAAGACTTGAAAATTGCTTTCAAGTCTTATTTTTAGCGTTTAAACGCGCCTTGTTTGTAGCTAATCCAGAAAAAGACAGGGATAAAAATAAGCATTAATCCAGAATAGATTGGCAATGTGTGACTGTTTAGGGGGTGAATTTCAATCAGACCATGTAGGAAATGGGAGCTGATGAAGAAACCGAAAACGGAATAAATAATAAGAGCCAGTCGAGCTTTTGACAGTGGCAAACAGGCACGAATGACAGCCAGTAGACCTGTTGAACCAAGAACATAATAAGAGAGGGTTTGCATGTCATGCAAGTTTAAGTATCCAAAGACTTGCATTAAATGGAAAATAAGGACACTGAGAACAACCATGAGAGCATTTGGTAGGGCTAAGAGAAGAGATTTTCTGAGAAAATGTTTTTCTACGGGGCGGATATTTCGTTCAAAAGTTAGGATAAAAGGAGGAAAACCTTCAACAAATTGACCAATGAGAGTCATTTGTATCTGAATAAATGGGAAAACTAACAAATATTCTGCTTTACCTAGGGCGATACTAGCGATACAGATAAGGCCAAGTAAGAAAGAGTAAATTGTTTTGATAAGAAAGATGGGTGCAATGTGGGAGATGTTATTAACAACGCGTCGTCCCTCAAAGAGAATCTCAGGAATATCTCGAAATTCAGAATCTAGGAGGACTAGATTAGCGATTTGTCTGGTAGCGGGATCGCCTTCTGCCATAACAATGGAACAATCAGCTTCGCGTAGTGCGAGAATATCATTGACCCCGTCACCGGTCATTGCAGTAGTATGTCCCTGTGCTTTGAGGGTTTGGATGAGCAATTTTTTCTGATGTGGGGATACGCGACCGAAAATGGCGGTTGTTTCAGCTCTGGCAATTAGTTCTTCGTCGTCAACTTTGGAACAATCGATATAGCTATCGTAGTCAGCAAATCCAGCTTCCTTAGCAATGTGTGAGACAGTCACGGGATTGTCACCAGAGATTATTTTTAGTGTCACTTCTTGCGAGCGAAGATAGGCTAGTGTTTCTGCGGCGTCTTCTCGGATTGGGTCGGCAATTTCTAATAGAGCTAGAGGTTCAATATTCTCAGGTAGCTGATTTTGAGAAGAAGGAAGGGACTGTTGGCTAAGCGCAAGAATCAGGACACGGGAACCACGAGCCTGTGCCTCAGAAACAGAAGGAGGATTTTGTGTTAGTAGCATTTCTGGTGCCCCTAGAAAAATGTGACCAATGTTTTCTATTGTCATTGCTCCCCATTTTCTATCACTAGAAAATGGAATGATGTGACTAGCTTTATAGTGGTGCTCTAAATCACCATATTCTTTTCGAATGGCCTGAGCTGTTGAATTAGTATCCTCACTTGTCTGGATATAGGTAGCGAGTATCTGTTGGATAGTGTCAAGTGAATAATGGTTGGTTAAGGGGAGCAGGTTTTCGACGGTCATTTTCCCCTGAGTAATCGTTCCGGTCTTATCCAAACAAAGAACATCAACTCGGGCAAGTGTTTCGACGGAATACATTTCTTGTACGAGGACATTTTTCATTCCCAGCTTGATAACGGCAGTTAAGAGAGAAGTGATGGTTAGCAGAGCAATTCCCTTTGGTAACATACCTAGTAGGGCAGTAGAGCTGGTAATAACTGAGTCTTTTAAGGGAAGAAGTTTGATGAAAAAGGCTTCTAGAAAAAGAGCGAGCCCGAATGGAATGATAATTTTTCCTGTAAACTTAGCAATTTTATCCATATTGTAAAGAATACGAGAGACGATAGGTTTGTGAGTTTTCGCCTCAAGCATGAGTTTATTGGCATAGTTTTCTGCGCCAACATGGATGACTTTTGCATAAATCTGTCCGCTAACTAGATAGCTACCAGACAATAATTCAGCCCCATTATTTTTCACAATCAAGTCGCTTTCACCGGTTAACATGGCCTCGTTTGCCTCGGCTATACCTTCTAAAACGATAGCATCACTAGGAACTTGTTCGCCAGCAGACAGCAAGAGAACATCATCTAAGACAATATCTTCTGGTGCAATAGAGATTGTCTCGCCGTCACGAACAACTCGGATAAAATCCTTGTTCATCAGGTTGAGTTTGTCAATCATTCGTCGTGCCCGCCATTCTGTCAGCATTCCTGAAACAGCGTTGAGGACAATGACTCCGAAGAAGAAAAGGTTGGACCATGCCTGAACAGCTAGTAAGGCTAAGAAAATGGCAAAATTGAGTGCGTTAAAAGATGTAAACACATTTCGTCTGAAGATTTCCCAATTACTGGCACTGGTCTTTGTCTTAAAATGATTGGTTTGCTGGTTTTGAATACGTTCTTGTACTTCCTTGGTTGATAAACCTTTTATTTTTTTGTTCATTATTTTATCTTTCTTTTTCTAGTATATAGAATACATCTCATACTTATTGTAACATATTTATAATACAACAGTATAGGTCTGTAGACCTATTCTTCAATAGTTTGAAAAATTCCCTTATTTCCGATATAATAAGAGAGTTGTCTAGTAAAGAATAAGGATGAATCCAATGCAAATCGAATAAGATAAAAGCTCAGCTCTGCTATGAATCAAAATACAAAAAAATGAAAAGGAAGCATTATGTCACTACAAGAAGAAATCAAGAAACGCCGCACCTTTGCGATCATCTCTCACCCGGACGCAGGTAAGACCACCATTACCGAGCAGTTGCTCTACTTTGGGGGTGAGATTCGTGAGGCTGGTACGGTCAAGGGGAAAAAGACTGGTAACTTTGCCAAGTCTGACTGGATGGATATTGAGAAGCAGCGTGGGATCTCGGTAACTTCGTCTGTTATGCAGTTTGACTACGCGGGCAAACGGGTCAATATCCTGGATACACCAGGGCACGAGGACTTCTCTGAGGATACCTATCGGACCTTGATGGCGGTGGACGCGGCTGTCATGGTGGTGGATTCTGCCAAGGGTATCGAGGCCCAGACCAAAAAGCTCTTTGAGGTTGTGAAGCACCGCAATATTCCAGTCTTTACTTTTATCAACAAGTTGGACCGTGACGGTCGTGAGCCGTTGGATTTGTTACAGGAGTTGGAAGAAGTCTTGGGCATTGCCAGCTACCCAATGAACTGGCCGATTGGTATGGGGAAATCCTTCGAGGGACTTTATGATCTCCATAATAAACGCTTGGAACTCTACCGAGGTGATGAGCGTTTTGCAAGCTTGGACGAGGGTGACAAGCTCTTTGGTTCTAACCCCTTTTATGCACAAGTTCTGGATGATATTGAACTTTTAGCGGAAGCTGGGAATGAATTTTCAGAGCAGGCGATTTTGGACGGCGATTTGACACCGGTTTTCTTCGGCTCAGCCTTGACAAACTTTGGGGTGCAGACCTTCCTGGACACCTTCTTGGAATTTGCTCCAGAGCCACACGGTCACAAGACGACAACTGGTGACGTCATTGACCCGCTCAACAAAGATTTTTCAGGCTTTGTCTTCAAAATCCAAGCCAACATGGACCCTCGTCACCGTGACCGTATCGCCTTTGTCCGTGTGGTTTCAGGCGAATTTGAACGCGGTATGGCGGTTAACCTACCTCGTACAGGCAAGGGAGCCAAGTTGTCCAACGTGACGCAGTTCATGGCCGAGTCCCGTGAGAATGTGGAAAATGCAGTGGCGGGTGACATTATCGGGGTTTACGATACAGGGACCTATCAGGTAGGAGATACCTTGACCGTAGGTAAGAACAAGTTTGAATTCGAACCGCTACCGACTTTCACACCCGAAATTTTCATGAAAGTTTCCGCTAAAAATGTCATGAAACAAAAATCCTTCCACAAGGGAATCGAGCAACTGGTACAGGAAGGGGCTATCCAGCTCTACAAGAACTACCAGACAGGCGAGTATATGCTGGGTGCCGTTGGTCAGCTCCAGTTTGAAGTTTTCAAACACCGCATGGAAGGCGAGTATAATGCTGAGGTAGTCATGACCCCAATGGGAAAAAAGACTGTCCGTTGGATTAAGCCAGAAGACCTGGATGAACGCATGTCATCAAGCCGCAACATCCTAGCCAAAGACCGCTTTGACCAACCAGTTTTCCTTTTTGAAAACGACTTCGCCCTCCGCTGGTTCGCGGACAAATATCCTGATGTGGAGTTGGAAGAGAAGATGTAGCGGAAAGACAGAAATCAGTAATCAACAAAGTTGATTTGATTTCGTCGTCTTTCCCTCGCAAGGGCGTCCAAAGAACTCGAGCAATGCGAAGAGTGATTTGTTGACGCCTACTGCGTCGAAGTCCAGTGGACCTTTTCTAGTTGGGAATAGGAACTGACGGTAGTCAGTTTACCTTGATAAAGATAACTATAAAAGGATATGATAGAATACATGAAGCTGGGCAAGACATCATAGATGTCTTGCCCAGCTTCATTTTTAAAAGGTGTAATCTTTCAGAATCTCAATAGACTCAATTTTTACATCTGTTTTAGGTTTATCGCTACCATCTGTTTCGACGGAAGCGATTTTATCTACGATGTCCATCCCTTCAATGACTTGACCAAATACGGTATGCTTGCCATCTAAGTTTGGGTTGCCTCCGTTTTTATAAGCATCAATGATTTTACCAGGATAGCTAGAACTAGAGAGTTGGCTAGACATGTCAGTTGTATTTTGATTGATGAAAAACTGACTTCCATTTGTTCCTGCACCAGCATTTGCCATAGAAAGTGAGCCACGAATGTTATAAAGGAAAGCTGAAATCTCGTCTTTAAAACCATTTCCAGCATCGATAGTAGTATCTTTTCCGGCCCAGATAGACTCTCCACCAGTACCATTTCCAAGAGGATCGCCACCTTGAATCATGAAATCCTTAATGACACGATGGAAGATCGTTCCATTATAGTATCCTTCCTTGGCATGGGTCAGAAAGTTTTCCACAGTTAGTGGAGCTTGCTCGGGGAAGAGTTTTATAGTGATATCGCCTTCGGTTGTTTTTATTTTAATAGCAGCCTCATTTTCACCAATTTCATTGGAAAGTTGGGGGAATGTAGCTTTGGGATTGTTAATGGCGTATGCCAAAGATTTGGCATATTGGCTAGAAGCAGTTGTATCAGCTGTCGTAGTCGAGCTTGAACTAGAGCTAGATGCTGCAGAAGATGAGCTATTAGCTGTCGAGTTGTTTGTGCAGGCAGTTAGCAAGATGCTCGAAGCTAGAGCAAGAGCTAGTATTTTTTTCATTGAAAATCCTTTCTTGTCTTGTTCAAAATTATGCTCATTCTACCATGAAATATGGATTTTTTCAATTTTTATCTAGTATAAAAAGTGTATCTAATTCAACAATATGATATACTATATTCACAAATGTAAAAAGGAGAATAGTGATGTTTGAGAACTTGTTTGGCCCAGATGGAAGCCTAGTATGGCATACGGTCCTTTTCTACAGTTTTTCTGCAATCATATTAGCGACGGTTTGTTTCCATATTATTAAAAATTTTATGGAATGGCACCATAACAATCAGGCCCCAAAAGAATCCTACAGGGCCAAGCTTGTCTCTAAACGAACCCATGTTTTTGGTAATGAAGTAGCACGAACCAATTATTATGTAACGTTTGAATGGGAGGGAAGACGGCAGGAGTTCCGTGTACGCTCAGACGAGTATGCCCTCTTGGCAGAGGGAGATGTAGGCAGCCTGCATTTTCAGGGGACTCGCTTCCTAGGTTTTGAACGGCTCTAAGAGTCGTTTTTCTTTTGAAAATATCCCTACCTAGTGTATAATGGTCTGAACAGATATTCGTACAACACAAAAGAGGTATTTAAAATGATTCAATCAATCGGACAGGTTATGCTGTATGTCAATAATCCTGAAGCAGCTGCAAAATTCTGGAATGAAAAAGTTGGCTTTGAGCGTGTAGAACGCCAAGAACAAGGTCCGCAAGTTTCTTATGTTATCGCGCCAAAAGTAGATAGCAATGTTCAATTTGTTCTTCATGATAAGGCAGCAGTTGCTGAAATGCATCCAGAGATGTTTCTTGGTATTCCATCCATCTTGATGGCATCTGCAGATGTTGAAAAAACCTACCAAGAATTTATCGAACGCGGTGTCAATGCCAACCCAGTTATGGATCTTGGATTTATGAAAACTTTCAACTTTAGCGACGAAGAAGGCAACTATTACGCAGTACAAGAGGTAAAATAAATGTCAATTCAGAATCGTATTGAAGAAATGTATAAAGACCATGAGGTCAAGCCCTATATTTCCCCTGAACGTGACCTGGCGGCCTGGCTTTTGGAGGCAAAGCCCGTTCCAAAACGCAATATGATTCGGCTAGAAGAAGGTCTGCTGGCAGGGGACATTATCCTCCTCTGGCGTGTCAATTTTGGCACTTTTACAACTACGACGCCCTATTCCAAGTATTTTGAGTACATTTACGGCATCAACGGACCTGCCCACATGGAAAAGTTGTTGGTGGATGGCTATGTTTATTTAGAGTCAGCCTTTGATTCGCTGGACCACATCACTTCCACTGCCAAGAAGAATATCCTCAAGGCAGAAGGCGTGACCGGTCTTTCCAAGATGAAGGCGGCCGACCTCGACACTGCCCTCAAGGACCACTTGACAGAAGAGAAACTAGCTCCCTACTTTGCTGTCCGTGGCTATGCCCTGACGGAAAAAGGCAGAGCTGCTCTGGAAAATCATCCAGAAGTTATTGACAAACACCCAAAGAAGAAAATGTAGACTGGCAAGGCTGGTCTATTTTTTCTCCCATGAAAATTCTTCCCAATTATGATAGAATAAAGAGATTGAGAAAGTTGAGGTATCTATGAGAAAGACAAGTAAAAAAGGAAAGGCTACGAGGCGACCAACCAAGGCAGAATTAGCACAGCAAGAACGTGTTAAAAATATCACCCTTCGAGTATTGGGGCTTTTATTCATTGCCTTTGCAGCCAGTCGCTTAGGTGTGTTTGGAGTGACCAGCTACAATATTTTCCGGCTATTATTTGGTAGTCTGGCCTATCTATTATTGGCGGGTGCATTTATCTACCTTCTTATTCCCAAAATCTTACGCGAAAGAGAAGGGACCATATCGGGCTTCTGGCTGATTGTTATCGGGTTATTAATTGAATTTCAGGCTTATTTAGACTGGACCTATCAAGGGAGTGACCTATTCGGTCATACTCTAAAATTGGCCTTGTCAGACCTAGCTAAGTTTCAGGTAACAGCATTTCTAGGTGGAGGGATGATTGGAAGTATCTTCTATCTGCCAGTCTCCTTCCTCTTTGCAAATGTCGGTTCCTTCTTCATCGGTCTTCTAGTGATAGCATTTGGTATCTTTTTTGTAAGCCCATGGTCTGTTTATGATGTTGCCGATGGCTTGGCGGTTGCCAAAGATAAGTTGGCGGAGACGCAGGTAAAAAGAGCAGAGCTTCTAACACAGAAAAAAGCAGAACGAGAAGAAAAACGTCAGCAAGAATTAGCTCGTCTAGAAGAGGAACGCCTTCGTCTAGAGGAAGAGGAAGAGTCAGCTCGGGCTTTGGCGCTGGTAGATAGACATTTCGATTTAGAAACGGGTGAAATCCTAGAAGAAGAGCCTGTTCAAGTACCGATTATTTCAGAATATGACCACTTAGACATAGAAGATGAATTTCCTATTATGTTGGCAGAAGATGACCAACCAGCACCATCAAACTCGGCAAGCCAGGATTCTGAAACAAATGAGTTTGAGAAGGACGAGATAGATATGCAGATTGATTTCAAGCCTAAGCAGAGACTAGCATATAAACTTCCGTCCATAGACTTATTTGCTCCTATAAAAGCTAAGAGTCAGTCCAATGAAAAACGGATTGTTCGCCAGAATATTAAAGTTTTAGAAGATACCTTTGCCAGTTTTGGAATCAAGGTGGTGGTTGAGCGTGCTGAGATTGGACCATCGGTAACCAAGTATGAAGTCAAACCAGCAGTCGGTGTCCGAGTCAATCGGATTTCTAACCTAGCTGATGACTTGGCTCTAGCTCTTGCGGCTAAAGATGTCCGTATTGAAGCTCCTATCCCAGGAAAATCTCTGGTCGGTATTGAAGTTCCAAACTCCGAAGTGGCTACAGTACCTTTCCGTGAGCTCTGGGAACAATCTAAAACAGACCCAGACAAGCTTCTGGAAATTCCTCTCGGTAAGGCTGTAAATGGCTCCGTCCGTTCCTTTAACCTAGCACGTATGCCCCATCTATTGGTGGCTGGTTCAACTGGTTCAGGGAAGTCTGTTGCTGTCAACGGTATCATCTCTTCAATTCTCATGAAAGCTGGTCCAGACCAAGTTAAGTTCATGATGATTGACCCCAAAATGGTCGAATTATCGGTCTATAATGATATTCCCCACCTATTGATTCCCGTTGTGACCAACCCGCGCAAGGCTGCTCGAGCTCTTCAAAAAGTAGTGGATGAAATGGAGAAACGCTATGAGTTGTTTAGCCAAATTGGTGTCCGAAACTTAGAAGGTTATAATGCGAAGGTCGAAGAATTTAATAGCCGTTCAGAAGAAAAACAGATTCCACTTCCTCTCATTGTGGTCATCGTAGATGAGTTGGCAGACTTGATGATGGTAGCCAGCAAGGAAGTGGAAGATGCCATTATTCGCTTGGGACAGAAGGCTCGTGCAGCAGGCATCCACATGATTCTTGCTACCCAGCGACCATCTGTTGATGTTATTTCAGGCTTGATTAAAGCCAATGTACCATCTCGTATCGCCTTTGCCGTATCAAGCGGTACAGACAGTCGGACGATTCTAGATGAAAATGGTGCTGAAAAACTCTTGGGCCGCGGTGACATGCTCTTTAAACCGATTGATGAAAACCATCCAGTCCGCTTGCAAGGTTCCTTTATATCCGATGATGATGTAGAAGCGATAGTTGGCTTTATCAAGGATCAGGCAGATGCAGATTATGATGAATCCTTTGATCCTGGTGAAGTGGCAGAAGGTGATGGCGATGTAGGTTTTGGTGATGCTGGAGGAGATCCACTTTTCAACGAAGCACGTGCCTTGGTAGTTGAGACACAAAAAGCCAGCGCCTCTATGATTCAACGACGCTTGTCTGTTGGTTTTAACAGGGCAACACGCCTCATGGAAGAGCTAGAAGCAGCGGGTGTCATTGGTCCGGCTGAAGGAACAAAACCTAGAAAGGTATTGGAAACACAATAATGAAATTTGATGCAGTTCATCATATTGCAATTATCGGTAGTGACTATGACAAAACAAGAGAATTTTATGTTGAAAAACTAGGCTTTGAACAGGTGGATGAACATATTCGCCCAGAAAAAAATGATATTCTCTTCAATGTCAAAAAAGGCAATCTGATCTTGGAAATCTTCATCAAACCAGATGCACCAATGCGTCCGGTCATGCCCAATCCTGAACATACAGGTCTACGCCATCTAGCCTTCCAGGTTGCAGATGTGGAAGCCTGTCTGGAAGAGTTTGATCGTCTGGACATCCGACATGAAGTCCTGCGAACAGATGATTTTGATGGTAAAAAAATGGCCTTCTTCTTTGATCCAGATGGCCTCCCTCTAGAAATTCATGAATAGTCCATCTTTTCATGTCCAGAGAGGCCTATCAATATGACAACTAATTAATACTCTTAGAAAATCAAAATCATACGCTGTTGACTTGATTTGATGAACGTCAGTTCTATCTATAGTCATTTGAATTAACTTTGATACATCGTCACTTTCGGCTTGCCGTACTATAGTACAGCCTGCACCTCAGTTCCTTGTCTGAAAGCTAATTCATTCGACTATGCATCTATGTCGCCTTGTCTGATTTAGTATAAAAAAGAATCCCCGCTGCGCCTGCAATGGGGATTCATTATGCCATCGATGAAAGGATGGATGATTTTAGGATTTTAAAGTGAAGACCGCAATAACCAAAGCTAGATACATCAAAAAGGTCAAGATAAAACTAGCTCGCCAGAAAACCTTGAAGAAACGGCGGTATAAAAAATTCTTTTTCTTTAAAAGGAAGAAACCACAAAGACCAATCGCTAGTAGTGAGAGGGCTAGGACAAGCTGAGGCAGTAGACTGTTATAGTAGGCCTTGTCCGAAATCAGATAAAATTCAATTGCATAGAGAGGAAAGGCAATGTCTGCAAAGTTCCATCCTCGGTTTTGCAACCTAAAAAACTTGACAGCAATTATCGAAATGGCCAAGGTTAGAAAGATAAATAGAAAGGCTATTATTTTTAAAAATATAATCGATTCAAACATACATTCATTCTATAAAAAATGTGAAAAAAAGTAAACCTAAAGCTTGCATTTCTTTGAAATTCGTGTATAATGAAAAGGTATGTGTAAAACACATATTTGTGGGAGGTAAAAATCTTTAATTACCGCCAAAACCACAATAGGAGGATTTTATATCATGGCTAAAAAAGTCGAAAAACTCGTAAAACTTCAAATTCCTGCAGGTAAAGCTACTCCAGCTCCACCAGTCGGACCAGCACTTGGTCAAGCAGGTATCAACATCATGGGATTCACAAAAGAGTTTAACGCTCGTACAGCTGACCAAGCTGGTATGATTATCCCAGTAGTTATCTCTGTGTATGAAGATAAATCATTCACTTTCATCACTAAAACACCACCAGCTGCTGTTCTTTTGAAAAAAGCTGCAGGTGTTGAAAAAGGTTCAGGTACACCAAACAAAACTAAAGTTGCAACAGTTACTCGTGCACAAGTACAAGAAATTGCTGAAACTAAAATGCCTGACTTGAACGCTGCATCTCTTGAAGCTGCAATGCGTATGATCGAAGGTACTGCTCGTTCTATGGGATTCACTGTTACTGACTAAGTAGCACCCAAGATTATCTGATTACAAGGAGACATATAACATGGCTAAAAAAAGCAAAAACTTGCGTGCTGCTCTTGAAAAAATCGACAGCACAAAACTTTACAGCGTAGAAGAAGCTGTTGCTCTTGCAAAAGAAACTAACTTCGCTAAATTTGATGCGTCAGTTGAAGTTGCTTACAACTTGAACATCGACGTACGTAAAGCTGATCAACAAATCCGTGGTGCAATGGTATTGCCAAACGGTACTGGTAAAACTTCACGCGTTCTTGTTTTCGCACGTGGTGCTAAAGCAGAAGAAGCAAAAGCTGCTGGTGCAGACTTTGTTGGTGAAGACGACCTCGTTGCTAAAATCAACGGTGGTTGGTTGGACTTCGACGTTGTTATCGCAACTCCAGATATGATGGCAGTTGTTGGACGTCTTGGTCGTGTACTTGGTCCACGTAACTTGATGCCAAACCCTAAAACTGGTACAGTAACAATGGATGTTGCTAAAGCAGTTGAAGAGTCTAAAGGTGGTAAAATCACTTACCGTGCTGACAAAGCAGGTATCGTACAAGCTCTTATCGGTAAAGTATCATTTGACGCTGACAAACTCGTTGAAAACTTCAAAGCTTTCCACGATGTAATGGCTAAAGCTAAACCAGCTACAGCTAAAGGTACTTACATGACTTCAGTATCAATCACAACAACACAAGGTGTTGGTATCAAAGTTGATCCTAACTCACTTTAATCAATAGAAAGATTGTCTTAAGGCAATCTTTTTTTCTTGAGATTTTCTTGACAAGCACTTGATTTCGATTTATACTATATTCAATTTACATAAAAGGAGTTATCCAATGAAAGTAGCAGAGAAAGAAGAGCTTTATAAATACCTTTCTGCAGCCTACAACCTTCCGCAGGAAGCATTTTCAGAAGCCCTGCGTGAAAAAATATTGGAGGTAGCAGGTCAGCTGGACAAGGAGGAAAATCTCTATATACTGGCAGGACACTTAAGTCGCTTTATCAATGCAGAGTTAACAGCTCTGACTTGCCGAGCGCCTAAGGAATTGGTGCAACTAGCCCATTACCTTCAAGAGGTTCAAAACCATTATCGCTATGCCAGTCTTTTTCCAGGAAAGGTAAAATAGGAGAAAACATGACAGAATACACAAAACCACTCGTTTGGAAGTGGGAAGATGAAAATGACAACCGATCTGGCAACCGTCCAACAGCGGGCAGTCGCTTTGAGCAAGACCTACCAAAGGGAGAGAAGCCTTTCCAAGTCTATTCATTGGGGACTCCGAATGGCATTAAGGTTGCTATTATGTTGGAGGAGTTGAAAGAGTTAGGTATTTCGGAAGCTGATTATGACCTCTTTCTCATCAATATCGGTCAAGGAGATCAATTTGGCTCGGATTTTGTTGCCATCAATCCCAACTCCAAAATACCAGCTATGGTAGATTATTCCGAGCAAGAACCGATTTCGGTCTTTGAATCAGCCAATATTCTCCTCTACTTGGCAGAAAAGTTTGACGCCTTCCTACCAAAAGCCTGGGCAGAGCGGACAGAGGTTCTTAATTGGCTCTTCTGGCAAACTGGCGCCGCTCCATTTGTTGGTGGAGGATTTGGACATTTCTTCCATTACGCTCCGACAGCGCAAGAATATCCGATTAATCGCTATACAATGGAAACTAAGCGTCAGCTGGATCTCTTGGATCAATTATTGGGGATAAGAGAATATGTAGCTGGAAATACCTATACCATCGCAGATATTGCTATCTGGTCTTGGTATGGTCGCTTGGTTCAAGGAGAACTATATCCAGGATCGGCAGAATTTTTAGATGTTGATTCTTACAAGCATCTAAAGTCCTGGGTAGAGAAAATAGCCCAACGCCCAGCTGTACAACGAGGGTTGACAGTGAAATATCATTCAATTGATAATTAATTGACTTGCCCACCTTATAGGTGGGTTTTTCTTTTACTTTGGTATGATAAAAGTTTATAATGAAAGAGTTAGACTTTGTGAAAATCCAAAAATAGAAATTAATAATTGATACTCAATGAAAATCAGAATTAGACTAGGCGACGTAGATGCAGATAGAACTGAAGTTCATCAAATCAAGTCAACAACGTCTGATTTTGATTTTCGAAGAGTATGAGTTTTTCCTGTCTTATATTTACATAGAAAGTAATAGAAAAATGTCCGAAAAAGTTGAAATGCAGCAGTCCAAAGAACAGGCGACAATGGCCAGAGGCTTGGCTTGGTTGACTGCTGGAAATATTCTTAGTCGCCTGCTTGGTGTTGCCTATGTTATTCCCTGGTATATTTGGTTAGGGGAATATCGAGCTGAAGCCAATGCCCTCTTTAGTATGGGGTATCAAATCTATGCCAACTTCTTATTGATTTCAACAGCTGGTCTTCCGACAGCTATTGCCAAACAAGTAGCTAAATACAATGTCTTGGGTAAAGAAGAGGTGTCGCTTTACTTGGTCAGAGAATTCTTCAAGCTCATGTTGGTCTTTGGAGCTGTCTTTGCAGGGGTCATGTATCTAAGTGCTCCGTGGTTGGCAGACGCATCGGGGTCAAAGGAAAAGTTACTTCCAGTCATGTATAGTCTAGTCCCGCCTCTCTTTATCTTCCCAGCCATGAGTATTTTGCGTGGTTTTTTCCAAGGTCGGCACGATATGAAGCCCTATGCGATCAGTCAGCTTGCAGAGCAGCTGGTACGGGTTATCTGGATACTGGCAGCAACATTTATGATTATGAAGTTGGGTAACGGTGACTATCTTGAAGCGGTTGTCCAATCTACCTTTGCAGCTTTTGTCGGGATGATTGCTAGTGTTGGGATTTTAGTTTATACTTTATGGAAGCAAGGTTACCTTGGCAAGTTGCTTCATGCTAAGAAACAAAAGATTTCTTTGGATACAGGTCAACTTATTAAGGAAACTGTTCGAGATGCGATTCCAATTATCATTTTAGGTCTAACGATTCAATTATTGCAGTTTATTGACCAAGTCACCTTTATTCGTGTTATGGAAAGAATTACGGATTACAGTAATTCGGAACTTTTGGAACTTTATTCATATATGGCTGCCAATCCAAGTAAGATTACGATGATGATTATCGGGATTTCACTGAGTTTGGGAAGTGTTGCTATTCCATTGATTACAGAGAAATTTGTCAAGAAAGATTTGAAGGCGGCGTCTCATTTAGTGGCGGATAATCTACAATTACTCTTTATATTCACTATACCGGCAATTGTTGGAACAGTCCTGTTAGCCGGGCCACTCTATACGATTTTTTACGGACCGTCAGAGCCTATCGCCATTACTCTATTCATTTGGAACTTATTTTTAATTTTACCTCTGGGACTATATTCTGTCATTAGTGTAGTCATTCAAGCGATATTTGAAAATAGAAGAGCGATTTATTATTTCTTGATTGGGATGCTAGTGAAAATCATTTTACAAGTACCAATGATCTATGTCTTTAAGGTATATGGTAGCTTTATCTCGACGATATTTGGGTTGGGAATTATGCTGTACCTCTTCTATAGACGAATTGATAAGGTTCTGCATATTGATGAAAGACTAGTGATAAAAGATATTGCGACCATTAGTTGGATTTCTATCGTAATGGGATTCATTGTATGGGGGATTGAATTTGTCCTGAATCTTATCCTTCCAGCAAATGGCTATGTATCTAGCTTTATCCACTTGGCTGTTGCAGGTGGAGCAGGTATGCTTGTTTTTGTCATCTTGACATTGAAGACTCGTCAGCTAGATCGTTTAATTGGAAGTCGGGCTCAGAGTTTACGGAGGAAATTGCGCCTAGGCTAGTTTGTTTTAAAAATCTCTATTTTCTACTATTGAAAAGCTGGGAAAAAGAGGCGTTTTAGAATGCGAGAAGGAAAGTTCGTTGAGAATTTTCCTTTTTTCTTGGAGATTTCAGTATAAAAAAAACGGTTTTTGTGGTAGAATAGTAGGGATAAAAAAGAGGAGAGAGATGATGAAACCTAAATACGAACGTATTCTAATCAAACTATCTGGTGAGGCCTTGGCTGGTGAACGTGGTGTCGGTATTGACCTTAAAACTGTTCAGGAAATGGCAAAGGAAATTCAGGAAGTCGCAGAATCAGGTATTCAGATTGCCCTTGTTATTGGTGGTGGTAACCTTTGGCGTGGAGAACCTGCTGCTGAAGCGGGTATGGATCGAGTTCAAGCAGACTATACAGGCATGTTGGGGACTGTTATGAATGCTCTTGTAATGGCTGATTCCCTTAAACAGCTTGGTGTGGATACACGTGTGCAGACAGCGATTGCGATGCAGTCAGTTGCAGAGCCTTATATTCGCGGTCGTGCTCTTCGTCATCTTGAAAAAGGTCGCATTGTTATTTTTGGAGCTGGTATTGGTTCTCCGTACTTCTCAACGGATACGACAGCGGCTCTTCGTGCTGCAGAAATTGAAGCGGATGCGATTTTGATGGCTAAAAATGGTGTGGATGGCGTCTACAATGCTGATCCGAAGAAAGATGCTAATGCAGTTAAATTCAATGAATTGACACACCGTGAAGTGATTAGTCGTGGTTTGAAAATCATGGATGCGACGGCATCAACTCTCTCAATGGACAATGATATTGATTTGGTCGTGTTCAATATGAATGAACCAGGAAATATTAAACGTGTTGTCTTCGGTGAGCCAATCGGTACTACCGTTTCAAATTCTTCAGAAGAAAAATAAATCATATCGTCATTTAGTTTTTCTTTTATGTACTTCGACGATCGAGGAAGTATTGTTTCCTTATTTCCAACTTCAATTATGCCTGTGGCTCGTTGCCTAGTACTAAAAGTAAACTAAAAGACTGTAAAAAAAATACAAAGAAGGAAGTCTTATGTCTAAAGAAATTATTGCTAAAGCGCAAGAGCGCATGAATCAATCTCATCAGAGTTTGGCACGTGAATTTAGCCACATTCGTGCTGGCCGTGCCAATGCTAGTTTGTTGGACCGTATTTCCGTTGAGTACTACGGTTCTCCAACACCATTGAACCAGTTGGCTGGTATTACAGTGCCAGAAGCGCGTGTTTTATTGATTACTCCGTTTGATAAGTCAATCTTGAAGGATATTGAGCGTGCTTTGAACGCTTCAGATCTTGGTTTGACGCCACAATCTGACGGTACTGTTATCCGTTTGGTTATCCCTGCCCTTACAGAGGAAACGCGTAAGAACTTGGCGAAGGATGTGAAAAAAGTGGGTGAGAACTCTAAAGTTGCTATCCGCAATATCCGTCGTGATGCTATGGATGATGCTAAAAAAGCTGAAAAAGCAAAAGAAATCACTGAAGACGAATTGAAGTCACTTGAAAAAGATATTCAAAAAGTAACAGATGATGCTATCAAAACAATTGATAAAATGACTGCCGACAAAGAAAAAGAATTGTTGGAAGTTTAATCAACACGTTTTTAGGCTACAAAAACAAATCATCACCGGGCTGTCTAACTTCCAGTGGTGAACCAATAAGAAATCTAATGGGGGGAGTTAGACAAGACTTCCCCCACTTTTTAATCAGAAAGAAGAAAATCATGAATGATTTATTAGCACAGTATATCGTTGGTTTAGTGACTGACGAAAACGATCAGTTTTACTTTGTCCAAAAAGAGGGTAGAACCTTTGCTCTTTCTAAGGATGAAGGAGAACATAGTCTAGGTCAATCTGTTAAGGGATTTGCCTATACCGATATGAAACAAAAACTCCGTTTGACAACTAAGGAAGTTGGGGCGAGTCGTACCAGCTTTGGTTGGGGAACTGTCACAGAGGTACGTAAGGATTTGGGGGTCTTTGTGGATACAGGTCTGCCAGACAAGCAAGTGGTTGTTTCCTTAGACATTTTGCCTGAAATCAAGGAACTCTGGCCGAAAAAAGGGGATCAGTTGTACGTCAAATTAGACGTCGATAAGAAGGATCGCATTTGGGCTCTGCCAGCTTTTCAGGAAGATTTTCAGAAAATGGCTGGACCTGCCTATGACAATATGCAAAATCAAAATCTGCGAGCGATTGTCTATCGTTTGAAAATGAATGGTACTTTTGTTTATTTGCCAGACAACAACATGCTTGGTTTTATCCATCCGAGCGAACGCTTCGCGGAACCACGTTTGGGTCAGGTTTTAGAGGCGCGTGTCATCGGCTACCGTGCAGTTGATCGGACCTTGAACTTGTCTCTCAAGCCACGTTCATTTGAGATGCTGGAAAATGATGCCCAGATGATATTGACTTATCTGGAAAGCAATGGAGGTTTCATGACCTTGAACGATAAGTCTGCTCCGGAAGACATCAAGGCCACCTTTGGTATTTCCAAAGGGCAATTCAAAAAAGCTCTTGGAGGTCTGATGAAGGCTGGAAAAATTAAACAGGATTCTTTGGGAACAGAGTTGGTGTAGGGGGCGTCTATGCTAGTATATATTGCTGGAAGTGGTGCCATGGGCTGTCGGTTTGGTTATCAGTTGTCCAAAACAGCTCATGAAGTGATTTTGCTGGATAATTGGGATGCTCACATTGAGGCCATTCGTGAAAATGGCTTAAAGGTGACAGGTGATTTTGATGATGTGGTCCACTTACCGATTATGAAGCCGACTGAGGCGACGGAAGTGGCTGATTTGATTATTCTTCTGACCAAGGCGGACCAGTTGCCCAAGATGTTGCAGGATATTAAAGGGATTATTGGCAAGAAGACCAAGGTTCTTAGCCTGTTGAATGGGCTGGGTCATGCGACTACCATGCGCCGTTATGTGCCAGATGAAAGTATCATGGTCGGTGTGACTATTTGGCTGGCTGGGCTTAAGGGGCCAGGACACGCGAATTTGCAGGGGCCAGGTTCTATCTCCGTTCAGCATATTCTTGGTGATGAGCATTCAGTTGCGGATATTATTGAAATGCTGAATGAAGCTGGACTAAATGTGACCTATGACAATCATGTTGTCAGTGCTATTTGGCAGAAAGCCTGTGTCAATGGTGTGATGAATCCAACTTGTACCATTTTAGACTGTACAATTGGTGAATTATTTGGTACGGAGGCTGGACTGAATCTAGTACAGGGGATTTTCAAAGAATTTATTGCTGTTGCTAAGTCTGAGGCAGATGGAATTGACGAAGAAGCTATTTGGAAATATGTTATTGATGCTTCGAAGAAAGCTTCCAATCACTATCCATCTATGCATCAGGATTTGGTCCAACATGGTCGAAAGACAGAAATTGATTATCTGAATGGAGCTGTTGTATTCAAGGGTAAACGTGCAGGTATTCCAACGCCTTATTGCCAGATGATTACGGAAATGGTGCATGCTAAGGAAGCTATGCTTGGATTGAGATAGGGGTTGCTATGCTGATTGAAGTGGAAACGATTGAAGAATATATGGTTGCCTTGCCTGAGAATCGGAAGGAAGCGGTTGAACGGCTCCATCAAGTGATTGTGGAACAGTTACCAGCTGGTTTTGAAGTAGGCATCTTGGGAGGTATGATTAACTATTATGTGCCGCTTAATGCCTACCCTGATGGTTATCATTGCACACCGGGAGAGCCCCTGCCTTTCCTTACCTTGGCATCACAAAAGGCACACATCGCCCTCTACCACATGGGAATCTATATGGACCAAGAATTGAATGATTGGTTCGTTGCTGCTTATCAAGCACAGGTACCTACCAAACTGGATATGGGCAAGTCCTGTGTTCGCATGAAAAATCCCAAGAACATTCCTTATGAATTGATAGGGGAATTGGTTAGTAAGATGTCTATGGAGCGCTATATAGAGCTCTACGAAAAAAATCATAGAAAGTAGATGTAGTGAGAAGAAGTTTTTATTCTTGGTTGATGACCCAGCGCAACCCGAAAAGTAATGAACCAGTAGCTATCTTGGCAGATTATGCCTTTGATGAATCTGATTTTCCTAAGCAATCAGATAATTTCGATGAAGTCAGTCGATTTTTGGAGGAATCGGCCAGCTTTGCCTTTTCCATGTCTGATTTTGATGCGATTTGGGAAGATTATTTGGGACATTGATGGATAAAATAGTACAAAATAGCCTTGTTTGGGCTATTTTTGTTATAATAGAGAAAAGCACAGGAAAAGGAGCAACTCTTGCTAGAACATTCAATTGATATTCAACTCAAGCATCCAGATGATTCGTTTAGCCTATTTGGTTCGAATGAACGCCATCTGAGATTGATGGAACAGGAACTAGGTGTGGTTATTCATGCCCGTACGGAAAAAGTGCAGGTGATTGGCCAGGAAGAACATGTAGAACAAGCGCGTCTTGTTATCCAGTCTCTTCTTGTCTTGGTGAGTCGTGGTTTGGTTGTCAATACGCCAGATGTGGTCACAGCTATTTCCATGGCAAAAAATGATGAGATTGAGAAATTCGTTGCCCTCTATGAAGAAGAGATTATCAAGGACAACTATGGCAAACCCATTCGCGTGAAGACCCTTGGACAAAAACTCTACGTGGACAGCGTAAAGCGTCATGACATCGTGTTTGGAATCGGTCCTGCTGGTACAGGTAAGACCTTCTTGGCGGTTACTCTAGCTGTAACAGCCCTCAAGCGGGGACAGGTCAAGCGGATTGTTCTGACACGTCCTGCGGTAGAAGCAGGCGAAAGTTTAGGCTTTTTGCCAGGGGACTTAAAAGAAAAAGTAGACCCCTATTTGCGTCCTGTCTATGATGCTCTCTACCAGATTTTGGGCAAGGAGCAGACCACGCGCCTAATGGAGCGCGAGATTATCGAGATTGCACCGCTGGCCTATATGCGGGGGCGGACCTTGGAAGATGCCTTTGTCATCTTAGATGAGGCGCAAAATACCACCATTATGCAGATGAAGATGTTCCTGACCCGTCTGGGCTTTAATTCCAAGATGATTGTCAATGGGGATATTAGTCAGATTGACCTGCCACGCAAGGTTAAGTCAGGTTTGATTGATGCGACGGAGAAACTAAGCAAGATTCCACAGATTGATTTCGTACATTTTTCAGCCAAGGATGTGGTTCGCCACCCAGTCGTTGCCCAGATTATCAATGCCTACGAGCAGGAGGCTCTGGCAGCTGATAGCCGAGCAAGTTTTGAAACGATTGGGCAGCCTAGTCGGAAATACAATGGTGAGGAGTAGTTGTTTCATTGGCTGATATATAAAAGAATTGTGATGCTAGTTACATTTAATATACAATAAAAAGTCCAAATGGACGATACTGTAAGTGACGAAACAAACAGGAGCTTAGTCCAAATGAGCGACTTACAGCATATCGTAAAATCGCATCGTACAGCAAATATCAACTATTTGTCACAAGTTATACCAAGCCTATTGCCCGACTCCCTTAAAGCATTGTCACAACGTTGCTTTGTCAATGGTATCAGATAAATCTATTAAAATATTGCTAGTACTTCCAGTTAGTTGGATTAGAGATTAAATCTCAACGCCATTTTCGAACCAGCCCTCATTGTAGCGGATAGAGGTCGTAAAACCTATAACTTTATGAATCGTTACCAATAAAAAGGCTGGTTCTATCTGATTCGGATTCGAGATGGGAAAAGCAGCACGAAACCGAGTTTTACTCCCTTTCTTTTCGCATGTTCGGCACCGATAAGTATGAAAACCTCGTGGCCAATTGTGATAAATCTGTAGACTATATAAAAAGCCTCCTTTTGTGTTGTCCGAACATAAAATCCCAAGTATTACATCGGAAAAATACTTGGGATTAGATATCATAGATTAACTGATCAGAGTTAACTTAGAGACATTGATTGATGACAGGGATTTTATGCACGAATAACAAGAAGTGGCTTAAGACCAAAACTTCTCTGCAATTTCTTGGCCTTGTTTAATTTTTGCCCACTGTTGCGGGATGGCCAATTCATTACCTGAATCACATGAAGCGAATCCACATTGATGTGACAAGTAGAGACGCTCTTTTGGAATAATCTTGCTTGCTTCCTCGAGTAATTTATAAACACGTTCTTCATCATCCAAATCAGAAGTTTTACTTGAAAGTAGACCAAGAACGACTTCGACATTCTTATCACGCAAGCTTTCCAAAGCTTTTAAATCACCTGCACGTTCATCATCCCACTCAAGGAAGAATCGATCGTATTTTTGGTCACGCAGGAATTTTTCAGCAATGGCTTCGTAAGTTCCGCCAGCTGCTGAGCGGCTTTCATAGTTACCACGGCAGTTGTGCGTCCAGACGGTCAAGCCAATTTCATGTCCGTAATCAATAACAGCATTATTGATAGCAACAAATTCGTCAGCCAAAGCAGCCAATGCTTCAGAATCGTCTTGTGGCAAGAAAGGTACAGGGTTAGCAGGGTCGAATAATTCCCAAAGGCAGTCATCGAATTGAACGATTTGTCCACCAGCTTCCTTGTACTGGTCTAAAAATTCTCTATACGCAGCCAATAAACCTTCTTTCAAATCCTCACGTGTTTTATAAACTTGGTCTGGACCGACTTGACCATTGAAGAGAACAAGCTCGGTAAAGGCATGGGCAGGTCCCCATACAGTTAACTTTGTATCAGTTTCACCAGCTAGTTCTTTAACTTTTTTATAAATGTCAATGAAATGGTGATTTTTTGCTGAAAGAGGACCGGTGATACGCAATCCAATATCCTTACGTGTTTCAAAAATTTGTCCATCATGGTCTTTAAAAGGATAACCATGCTCAGCAATGTAACGCTCTATACCATCGAAGCCCCAGACAAAGTCAAGATGCCACATTGATTTTGAAAACTCACCGTCTGTTACAATATCAATACCATTTGCTTTTTGTTCAGCGACAATCGCTTCGATAGTTGCAGCTTCAGTTTCTTGATAGCCATTAAAGGCGTCGTAGAATGGGTATTGGATATTGTCACGATGCTCAATTTTACGTTTAAATTCTCCTAAGTTTGCTGGTCGAAGAAGTGAACCGACTAATTGGAATCTTGAAGTTGTCATATATGTATCTCTCTTTCGTTTTAGTGATGAACCTATT
Source organism: Streptococcus sp. 2018WUSS126 (assembly GCF_044427425.1). Taxonomy (NCBI): domain Bacteria; kingdom Bacillati; phylum Bacillota; class Bacilli; order Lactobacillales; family Streptococcaceae; genus Streptococcus; species Streptococcus sp. 2018WUSS126. Next base: position 60,785 of record NZ_JAOTGB010000007.1, read on the forward strand.
CTAACTCATAAGCTATCATTTGAAAAATAGTTATTTTCATGGAAAATCCATAGTTAAAAACTATAACTAGAAAAAAATAGACGGAAATAACTTTCTATCATTTGTCAACTATGGTATAATCAAAAGTACTGAAATCCGAACATTAGGAGACTTAGGAGAAAAATGAAAAAACAATCACCATTTATAATTGCAGGAATCGTCATGCTAGGGGTCGTGATGCGTGCCCCCTTTACAGCTTTACCTGCTATTTTGACAGATGTGGCAGCAGGACTGGGAGTAGAAGTGAGTTCATTAGGAATTTTAACCTCTATTCCGCTCATCATGTTTGCTCTCTGTTCATCCTTAGCACCGCGTCTTGCGGCTAAGTTTGGCATGGAAAAACTAATGGCCCTAGTCTTACTGGTCATGGTGCTTGGTTCAGGGATGCGAGTTCTCAACTTACCAGCCCTTTACATTGGTACTATGCTTGTTGGTGCTACAATAGCGTTCATTAATGTTTTGCTACCAAGTTTGGTTGCGGCTAATTTTCCAAAGAAAATTGGTCTGTATACGACGATTTATATCACTCTCATGGGGGTGGCGGCAACAGTTGCATCCATGATTGCTGTTCCAATTGTATCCTCTAGTTCTTGGGAATTTTTTATTCTGTTAATTACAGGATTGGTGTTTATGGCTTTCCTAATCTGGTTGCCTAATGTAAAAAATAACCATCGATTTGCAAGTGAGAACCAAGGAAAACAGAAATCATCTATCTGGAAAAATAAAGCAGCGATTGCCTTTTTGATATTTGGTGGGCTACAATCAGTCCTCTACTATACAGAGATTACCTGGTTGCCAACCATTTCTCAATCAGTTGGCTTTAGTAAGGCAGAAGCAGGTCTAATGGCTGGTTTCTTTAATATGACAGCTATTCCCATGTCAATGATTATCCCAGCTGTTCTTTCATGTCAGACAAAAGAAATGCGTCGAAATATCATGCTGGCTATTTCCTCTGTCACCTTGCTTGGCTTGGCTATGATGGCATTGATTCCGACCAATCTCATTCTTTGGTCAGCACTTCACATTATTTTAAGTTTTTCAAATGCAGCCCTTTTCCCTTATATGATGTTGAGCTTTACTTTGAAAACAAGCAACAGCCAGGCTACTGCTCAGCTATCAGGAATGGTGCAGACAGGTGGCTATCTCATTGCAGCATTTGGACCAGGCCTTCTTGGTTATAGCTATCCAATCTTCGGAAACTGGATACCATTGATTCTTGCTCTGGCTATCGTCACACTTGCCATGATGTGGACTATTGTTCTCATTGAAAGAGAAGATATTATTTTATAAAGTATAATCCCTTAAGAAGGCTGGCATTTTTCTGTGAAAATGGCAGAGCTTCTAAGGGATTTTTTGTCAAACAAAAAAGCTGGACTCCTGCCAGCTTTTTAATGTGCTACACGTTTACGAGCAGCTTTTTTACGATTTTCTTCAATGAAGGCTTCTTTCTTTTCTTCTGGTTCAATGATTGTTTTGTGAACAGTGAAGACTGCGCCTGCTGCAAGAGCAACTGTAGAAAGAACACCTGTTAAGAAACCTTTACCAAAACCTTTAGCCATAGTTATTTCTCCTTTACTTGTGTTATAATAGATTTTAGCGAAAAAACAAAATATTTTCAAGGAAAAAGATGAAAACTAAAGTTATTGTGGTCATTGGACCAACCGCGGTAGGAAAAACTGCTTTAGGAATTGAATTGGCCCAGCGCTACAAGGGAGAAATTATCAGCGGTGATAGCCAGCAAGTCTATCGCAAACTTGATATTGGTACGGCAAAAGCTAGTCCTGAAGAGCAGGCTGCTGCGGTTCATCACTTGATTGATGTCCGAGATGTGACCGAGGGCTATTCGGCTTATGAATTTGTAGCAGAAGCCAAGACCTTAATTGCTGACATTACCAGTCGTGGCAAGTTGCCTATTATCGTTGGAGGAACTGGACTTTACATTCAGAGCTTGCTTGAAGGCTACCATCTGGGCGGGCAGGTTGACCAAGAGCAAGTTCTTGCTTATCGGACGGAGCTGGATAACTTGCCTGATGAAGTGTTGGAAACAATGGCAGAGCAGGCAGGCTTGACAGTCGAGGGAAACAGCCGACGGAGAATCATTCGTGGGTTAGAGTTGAAAAAGTTTGGCAAAAACTTAGAAAATACAGAGTCAGAATTTGAGCCTCTTTACATCTGCCTGACGGATGACAGACAGGTTCTTTACGACCGCATCAATCAGCGAGTGGATAAGATGGTGGCGGCGGGCTTACTAGATGAAGTTAGCTGGCTCTACCAAGAACACCCAGAAGCCCAAGCTGCTATGGGAATTGGCTATAAGGAGTTTTTCCCATACTTAGCAGGTCAAATCAGCCTAGAAGAAGCAGTTGATAAGGTCAAGCAAAATAGCCGCCGCTTTGCCAAACGCCAATTGACCTGGTTTAGAAATCGCATGCAGGTTCCCTTCTATTCAGTAGGCGAGCCAGATTACAAGTCACAGATTTTCACCGCCGTAGAGGAATTTTTAAATGATTGAAACTCAGAAAGAACAAGAACGCGCCCTCCTGGTTGGAGTGGAATTACAGCAGACAGACAACTTTGACATGTCCATGGAGGAGTTGGCAAGTCTTGCTAAGACGGCTGGCGCTCTGGTCAAGGGAGTCTATACTCAAAAACGTGAAAAATACGACAGCAAGACCTTTGTCGGCTCAGGGAAACTAGAAGAAATTGCCCAGATGGTCGAAGCTGATGAGATTGATACCGTCATTGTCAATAACCGACTGACACCCCGTCAGAATGTCAATCTGGAAGAGATTTTGGGTGTCAAGGTTATCGACCGTATGCAGTTGATTTTGGATATTTTTGCCATGCGGGCACGGAGTCACGAGGGTAAACTGCAGGTCCACTTGGCCCAGCTCAAGTATATGTTGCCGCGCTTGGTTGGACAAGGTATCATGCTCAGCCGTCAGGCGGGTGGTATCGGTTCTCGTGGACCAGGTGAAAGCCAGTTGGAGCTCAACCGTCGAAGCATTCGTAATCAGATTCACGACATTGAACGCCAACTCAAAACGGTGGAGAAGAACCGAGCGACTGTCCGTGAACGCCGTCTGCAATCAGGCGTGTTCAAAATCGGCTTGATTGGCTATACCAATGTTGGTAAGTCCACTATTATGAATGCCATGACCGACAAGCGACAGTACGAGGCGGACGAACTCTTTGCGACACTTGATGCCACGACCAAGCAGATTAACTTGGCCGACAAGTTCAACGTGACCTTGACCGACACGGTTGGTTTTATTCAGGACCTGCCGACCGAGTTGATTTCTGCCTTCAAGTCCACCTTGGAGGAGTCCATGAACGTGGACCTCTTACTCCATGTCATAGACGCTTCTGACCCCAATCATAGCGAGCAGGAGCAGGTGGTCTTGGATATTCTGAAAGACTTGGATATGCTGGATATTCCTCGCTTGGCCCTCTACAACAAGCTGGACAAGACGGACGACAGCTTTACCCCCAGTCAGTTTCCTCATGTCATGCTGTCCGCTAAGGATGAAAATGCCAAAGGCCATATACAGATGATGGTCTTGGCCAAGATTAAGACCATGTTTGAACGATTTGAGGTCAGGGTTCCACTTGCTGAATCTTATAAATTGCATGATTTGGCAACTCTGGCACTGATTGAAAATCGGACCTATGAAGAGGATGTGGAAGTGGTATCAGGCTATATCGCTTCCAGCAATAAATGGAAGTTGGAAGAATTTTATGACGGATTATCTTGATTTGGCAATCAAATACGGTGGCTTTACCAGTCTAGACAAGGTCTATCTGGCGAAGAAATTAGCTGATTTGACTGACCAACAAAAACTAGACTTTATCACGCCACCGCCTTCAGTTATCAATGCCTATTTTGCGGAAATCTACCAGAAACAAGGGGCAGAAGAGGCGACGAATTACTATCTGACCCTCTCTCAGCAGCTCTGCCTTTTTCCAACAGAGCCCAGCTTTGCTGAAGATAAGCCCTTTGTCCGTCTCAACTTATCAGGCAAGTCTTTCGGATTTGCCTATGTGTCGGCTGACGGTCTGGCTCAGGTTTTTTCGGAAGGAGTAGAGGAAGTGTCGGATAGCTTGCTCTTTGAAATTGCCCAAGTCTTTCCCCACTATGTCGTCTTTGTGGAGGAGGGAAAGATTTTTATGAAAGTCAATCCCTTTGTGAACGCCGAGTTAGAGGAAGTTGAAACAGACTACCTCTTGACTCAAGTGGAAAAGGCAAAAGGTTTGGTCAAGATTTCTGGCTTTAATCAGGAAGAAGTGCTGGAAGTGGCGGACGAATATGCTGGTCAGTATTACTATGTCTGGTCGGGTCGCTCTGCAATTTTATATATAAAACATTAGAAAGTAAACAATGCAAATTCAATTTTTAGGTACGGGGGCTGGTCAGCCCTCCAAGGCTCGAAATGTATCCAGTTTGGCCTTGAAACTCTTGGACGAAATCAATCAAGTCTGGCTTTTTGACTGTGGTGAAGGAACTCAAAATCAAATATTGGAAACGACTATTCGACCACGTAAAGTCGCAAAAATCTTTATCACTCATCTACACGGAGACCATATTTTTGGACTGCCTGGTTTTTTGTCTAGCCGTTCTTTTCAGTCAAGTGAGGAACAGACAGATATTGATATTTACGGTCCTGTTGGCATCCGTTCCTTTGTCTTGGCAAGTCTGAAAGTATCAGGGACGCGCTTACCTTATCGCATTCATTTCCATGAGTTTGATGTGGATACAGTTGGTCAGGTCCTAGACACCGACAAATTCACGGTATTCGCTGAAAAGCTGGACCATACCATTCCTTGTGTCGGCTATCGTGTTATCCAGAAAGATTTGGAAGGGACCTTGGATGCAGAGGCTCTGCGCGCGGCAGGTGTACCATTTGGTCCCCTCTTTGGGCAAATAAAAAACGGTCAAAACGTAACGCTAGAAGATGGAACTGAAATTATCGCGAGTGACTATCTTTCTCCACCAAGACCTGGTAAGGTAGTGACCATTCTTGGTGATACGCGCAAGTGCCATGCCAGCGTACGCTTGGCAGTTAATGCAGATGTCTTGGTTCATGAGGCGACCTACGGTAAGGGCGATGAGAAGATTGCTCGTAAGCATGGACACTCGACCAATATGGAAGCTGCTCAGGTTGCCAAGGATGCGGGTGCTAAGCAGCTTTTGCTTAATCATATTAGTCCACGATTTTTGGCCAAGGATGTTAGCCAGCTGCGCAAGGACGCTAGCACTGTCTTCGAAAATGTCCGCATCGTTAAGGATTTAGAGGAAATTGAGCTATGAGAACCATTCTAATCACAGGTGCCTCTGGTGGTTTGGTGCAGGAGATGGTACCCTTGCTGAAAGATGATTTCTTGATTTTACTAGGTCGTGATGTCGAAAAAATTGAGCAACTCTATGCTTACCATGAAAAAAAGGCTGTCTTTGATGTAGACATCCGAGATGAAGCAGCCCTGACGGCATTTTTCGATGAACTGGATAGTCAGTTTGGTCAGATTGATATTTTAGTCAATAACGCTGGCTATGCTATTTACGATGATTTTGAGAATTTTTCCAGTCAGCAGGTGCAGGCTATGTTTGACATCAATACTTTTGCTCTGATGACCCTGTGTCGTTTAGTAGGTAAGCGTATGAAGGCTAGACGGAGCGGGCAGATGATCAATATCATTTCCATGTCAGGTTTGATCGCATCAAGCAAGTCATCCGTTTATTCTGCGACCAAGTTTGCGGCCATGGGATTTTCCAATACCATTCGCTTGGAATTAGCCCAGTATGGTGTGACGGTTACTACGGTCAATCCAGGACCTATTGCGACTGGCTTTTTCGACCAAGCAGATCCAGACGGAAGCTATCAAGAGAGCGTCAAGGCTTTCTTACTACAGCCGGACTATGTTGCCAAGAAGATTGTTTCAGCTATGGGAACGAAGAAACGAGACATCAATCTGCCTTGGTCACTAGCAGCTGCTCATAAACTCTATACTCTCTTTCCGAGAATAGCAGACTACTTGGCCACTACAGTATTTAATTTGAAGTCATAACCACCCGTGAAAACGGGTGGCTTGTACACCGGCTATAAGCCGTTTCTCTCCAGCGACGTCTAAAGACGTTCGCTGAACTTCGTTCAGGTTAGTGCTATAATTACTTGACTAATGCCCGTAACAACGGGCTTTTATCTTGTTCTAAAACTGCCATCTGAAAATGGATCTTCATACTCTTTGACACTCAAGAATCAAGTGCAATGTCATTTTTCTCCTGCTCGCAAATGTATTTCGCAACTGTCTTTTCGTTCAGCCCAACGGTACTAACATAGTAGCCTCTAGCCCAAAACTTTCGATTTCCATACTTATATTTCAAATTAGCGTGTTTATCAAATATCATTAGAGCACTTTTACTTTTCAAATATCCCATAAAATCGGAAATCGAAAGTTTTGGGGGTATCAAGACAAGCATATGAACATGGTCTGGCATCATGTGTCCCTCAATGATTTCCACGCCTTTATATCGACATAGATGACGGAAAATATCAATTAAGTCCTGCCTTATTTTGTAGTAAATGGATTTTCTACGGTACTTAGATGTGAAAACTATGTGATATTTGCACATCCATTTGGTATGTGATAAACTGTAACTGGTTTTAGCCATTTCTTTTTCCTCCTTTATCTAACCTGAACAATGAGATTATATCAGGAAAAAGAAATGGAAGCTCAAAGCCTTGTCAGCCACCAGCATAGCTGGTGGTTTTCTTGTTTTTCTCTTCGAGAAAAACTGGCTCGAAGCCATAATAGAAAAACGCCGAAATAAAACTCGGCATTTTTGTGTATACTAGCTACGCTTTTTTCTACGTAAGGAGATACTGCCTAGAAGTAGGCTACCTAATGCGATAGCGATATAGTTTGTTTTTTCACCTGTTTGAGGTAGTTGTTTTGCATCGGTAGACTTGGTGGTATGTACTACTGTAGTAGTTTTTGGCGTCTCATCCAGAATATTTTTTGGCATTTCAGGTTGTGGTACAAGAATTTCTACGGCTGGTAAGTCTTCTAAGGTTGCTAATTGGCTACCAAATAGGGCGTTGGACACCCAACGGAAGAAGTGAACAGGGTGAACCTTGTTTGTTGGATTACCTGCATAGATAAAGACAGGTTGGTCTTGATAATTTCCAGCGATGGCGACAATTTTATTGGCTAATTTGTCATGACCAGGCCACCAACCTGCGATATAATAATCTTTGTCAGCGATTTTAACAAGTGTTTTAAATCCTTCAGGAATGCCTTCAATCCAATTACCGGAGTTGGAGTAGAAAAGGCCATTCATAGCGTAGCCACTTGTTAATGGATCTTTATCATCAATAATAGCCCGCATGAGACCTTCATAGTCACCACCATCTGTAAATTGTTCCGCATTGAAACCTGCTAAGATTCCTAATTCCTCCAGTTTTTGCATGGCGACACCACCTACGATGATAATTGGTTTCTTACCAAATACACTGGCATCGAATTGATCAGATTCGAGAATGATAGCATCAGCCTCATCTACGCTATTGACAATTTCAAAGCCCATTCGTTCTACCGCAAGTGCAGCATTTGCAAGAATGGCAAAGTCACCTGCCCAACTATAAGAGTGAGAAGGAGCATACACCTTCATTGCTTTCAATTCTTGTCCAAGAGGCTTCTTATAGAGAGGCTCGCCGTATAGAGCATAGGTTTCCAGTAAGTGGCTAAATTGGTTAGTTTCCAGTAAGTGGCTAAATTGGTTAGTTTCCATGATGTAGCCATCGTCTGTAAGATAGACCTTAGCACCTGATTTGATGGCTTGATTAATGGCCTGAACGGCGCTTTCAGATGTGTTTGCAACGATATAGTAAGGCGCTTTGAAATCAATTTCCGTAGTACGTGGAGCTTTTGTCCATGTGATGCTACCTAATTTGCCGCTAAAGGCATTTTCTTCAAATACAGCCTTGGCACTAAAGCCTTTCATATCTGGGAAGTTGACCACCAATTCAGCATACATGGCTCCCCAAGCAGATTCATCAGAACCAGTGTAGAGGACATGGTTAGCGAATCCTCGTTTGGCTTGAGCCATATCGACAACTAGGTCGCCTTTGCGGAAGTTTCCAACATCTTCAGTTAATTCCTTGACAACGACCCCATTACGATTGAAGTATTCAATCATCTTAAATGCTTCTTGAATATCATTGTGTTTATCAAGCGTCATAGGAATCACATAGTAGTCTGGGAAGAATTTTGGCTGGTCTTTTTTGACACGTCCGACAACAGCTCCGTCTGGTCCGACTAATTCAGACTCTGCTTTTGGATCTTCTACCTTATTGACACCGCGAGAATAGTATTTGAGACGCATTTCCATGAGACTGTCTGGCTTGGTTGCCATATTGTGAACACCGCCCAAAACAGCAAAGAATCCCGCCTTGAATGATTCTTGATTTCCTTCTGGAATTTCAATCGTATGTCCAAGAATACCGTGGTACATTGCATATACCGCTGTATAGCCTGAGAAGGAATCGTCCCAACCATTTCCCCAGTGGACTTTAGGGATGGTGTAGCGTTCATATTTAGAATTTGCAATACCTGCTCGGCCCATTTCATGAGCTTTTTCCAGCATAATATCGGCTAGTAAATCATATTCAAAGTTCGGGTCATGTGGCGGAGTGGCAGGCTCGATGAGAAATCCAGATACAAAACCATGAATATCTAAAACAGATATTGGATTCCATTTGTGGATTTGACGGACGATGGCTTGTGTTTCTGGATTCACTTGGAAACCAGTATCGCGGTTAGGGTCCAAACCATTTACTAGTGAACGCAAGTTTTTAACATCGCCATCAGGATTTTCTGTGAAATTGAACAAGAAGATAAATTTATCTAACAAATCTGTCACTTTTAAATGCAGAGTAACAGGATTTCCATCGGCATCTGTAGATGGGAAAGTAATGGTATCTTTTTGTGCAAATTCTTTGAATAGGCTAGTTACCACATCTATGCCGGGTTGTTCATCAGCATGAGTGTTGTTGATGAGAATAGGTAATTTATAGTCGAAGGTTCCAGCTTGCAACTCTTTCAGCATCTGGTCGGGTTGGGTCAGCATGAGTGGCGTTGTTTCAGTAAGATATTTATCAATACTTGCTTGATCTTTAGCCACAACAGCCATTTTTATATCTCTACCTTCAGCTGATTGACCAATTGACTCAATCCTTACTAGGCGGTCGGTCGCAGCATTATCTTTAGTTTCCTCAATCTCTGTCAACATTTCCTCATGTGTACGGTAGGCTTCATAAGGACGGAAATGAAGAGTTTTTGAAATTATCAAGTTTCCATCGGCACTAGTACCTTCCAACAGCATATCTTTTATAAAATGTCGATAGGTACGGCGAATATTACTCGGTGTCCGTTTACTCAAATCTTCTCCAAAGAGAGCTGCGAGCTGGATATTCAAATGAAGTTGGTTATCCTGTCTGCTTTCTTCTACTGTGATAAATGTATCGCCTGTGAAATCTCCCTCTTTCAAATTCCAGGTTTTCCATTTGGAAATAGGCTTTCCATCCAATGTCCATTCTATTTTTTCAGTCGTATCTGGAAGAGTGACGGATTCTGTGATAGTGACTGCTTCCGATAGATAGACAGTTTTTGTTTCGAGTGTAATTGTATCAGTAGTCGGTACGGCAGGTTTTTCTTCTGTAGTATCCTGACTATCATTATTAGCTGATCTGAGCGTAGTTTCCTCGGCATTGGGCTCGGAAGATGTTGTAACTTCTTCTGTGGAAACAGGTGTAGGAGAAGTATCTGCTATTTCTTCAGTTTGTTTTTCTGTCTCCTTCCCTTCTACAAGATTATCTGTAGCTTCGCTTGTGCTAGTTTCCATGATAGGAGTCTCTTCAGGCAGTGGAGTCACTGTTTCACTAGCAGTAGTTGGCATCTCCTCTGTATTTGCGAAGACCGTTCCCTGAGTGAGAGATGCAGCTAAAAGAACTGTTGAGGCAAGCAGGACTTGATTCAACAGCCTTTTCTTATATGAAAGTTTCATGCGAACTTCCTCCTTTTGATAATGTGTACGGGGTAGTAAATTAAAACGGGTTATTTCATGCCTATCTTATCAAAAAATATATGTCTTTACAATATGAGTTAAATATGTTTATATATTTAAAATATTCAGAAATATCGGATCATAAAGACTATTTATTTTGAGTAGGATAATGAACTAAAATCTGTTATAATGGTAAAAAATAAGGGAGAGATGTATGGAAAAACTTTGGAAAATTATATACAGTCGGACCTTTATCGTCATTAGTTTGATTGTTCTAACCATTTTCCTTATTCTATGGTTGGTAGGTTCGGCAGCTACCTATATGCCTGCTTTATTGATTGTTTTGCAAATTTTTTCGATTTTTGTAGCTATTTCAATCATCAATAGACCGATGAATACCAGTTTTAAGTTAACCTGGATTGTTTTTGTCATTGGTATTCCGATTTTTGGTGCTCTATTCTATTTTATTTTGCAGTCCAACATCGAAACCAAACGCTATCGTAAAAATTTTCATAAGCAGGCACAAAGACTTCGGGAGTATAGTAAGACGTCTGAAAAGGTCATGAAGGCATTAGAGCGGGAAGATAAGGAGCAACTGAAATTAGCTCACTTCATGAGTGAGTACGTTGGCTACCCAATTCATACCAATACGGATGCCGTCTATTTTTCGACAGGTCAGGAAAAATTTGAAGCTCTACTAGAAGAATTGAAAAAGGCAGAGCAGTATATTTTCATGGAGTACTTTATTGTCGATATGGGATATATGTGGGATTCTATCCTTGACATTTTGAAGGAAAAGGCAGCGCAAGGGGTGGAAGTTCGTTTTATGTATGATGGGATGAATTCACTGACCAATCTTCCCTATAATTACTATAAAACCTTGAGAAAATATGGGATAAAAGCCAAAGTATTTTCTCAAATTATCCCAGCCTTATCTACGGTGCAAAATAACCGTGACCATAGAAAAATTGCGATTATTGATGGAAAGGTTGCCTTTACTGGTGGCATTAATATCGCAGATGAATACATCAACAAGAAAGTGCGTTTTGGTTACTGGAAAGACGCAGCGATTATGATTAGGGGAGAAGCTGTTGCAAACTTTACGTTGATGTTCCTTCAAATGTGGAATTACAATGAAAAGACAGAGACAGATGATCTACAATACCTCAAAACGCATAAAGATTTAGAGACGGAAACCGTTGATGCTGAAGGTTTCTTCCTTCCGTATGGCGAGAATCCATTTGATGGAGATGAGGTAGCCAAACGAGTCTGCCTAGACATGATTCAGTCGGCAACGGATTATATTTATATCATGACACCCTACTTAGTGTTGGATGATGAAATGATTGATAATTTGACTTATGCTGCGAAGCGTGGAGTCGAGGTTCGCATTCTGCTCCCGCATATCTATGATAAAAAATCAGCCTATTTGGCTGCCCGTACTGATTTTCCTACTTACTTGGAAGCAGGAATTGAAATCTTTGAATTCCAGCCTGGATTTGTCCATTCCAAAGTTGTTTTGGTCGATGATAAGAAAGCTACTGTTGGTACGGTGAATATGGATTTTCGCTCTTTTTATCTTAATTTTGAATGTGGTCTCTATATTTACAATCATTCGGCAGTTTTGGCAGCTATTAAGGATGACTTTACTCATTCCTTCAAAAAATCACAGCAAATTAACCTTCTAACCTTCCATAAAACGTACTCTTGGTATAAGCGTTTGGGAGGAGCCCTACTGCGAATTATTTCGCCGTTATTATAAATTGCACTATTAGTTCTTCATGGAGCAAGGGATCGACATTCTGTTTCGGTCTTACCTTGCTCCATTTTTCTTGGAAAATGATATAATAGAAAGATAGTTTATACTCGGAAAAGTTACAGGTTACTTGTGATTTTGAGTATTAAGGAGTAAAAAACGTGATAAAACCCAATTATGACTGGCAATTATTGACCGGTTTTTCTGATGAACAATTTATCAAAATTGCTAAAAAAGAAGGAGTGGACCCGGTGGCGGCTAAGTTGCTGTATGAACGTGGCATCCATTCGGCGGAAGAATTGCATACTTTCTTACAACCAAGCTTAGAAGACCTTCACGATCCCTATTTACTACATGATATGGACAAGGCGGTAGAGCGGATTCGCCGAGCAATCGAAGATTACGAACAAATTTTGATTTATGGAGATTATGACGCAGACGGCATGACCTCGGCATCGATTCTGAAAGAAACCCTGGAGGAAATGGGGGCAGAAGTCCAAGTTTATCTTCCCAACCGTTTCACAGACGGCTATGGGCCAAATCAATCAGTTTACAAGTATTTTATCGAGCAGCAGGGGATTTCTCTTATTGTGACGGTGGACAATGGCGTAGCGGGTCATGAAGCGATTGCCTATGCCCAGGAAATGGGTGTCGATGTTGTCGTGACAGACCACCATTCCATGCAGGAAACCCTTCCCAATGCCTATGCGATTGTACATCCAGAGCATCCAGAGGGAAATTATCCCTTCAAACATTTGGCAGGTTGCGGTGTAGCCTTCAAATTGGCCTGTGCCCTTCTTGAAACGGTTCATGCAGACTTGCTGGATTTGGTCGCAATTGGCACCATCGCTGATATGGTTAGCTTGACCGATGAGAATCGTGTCATGGTCAAATATGGTCTCTCGCTTCTCAAACAGACTGAACGAGCAGGTTTGCAAGAGCTGATAAAGATAGCTGGTATTGACATAGACAGTATTGATGAAGAAACAGTTGGTTTCCAACTTGCTCCGAGATTGAATGCCCTTGGTCGACTCGACGATCCTAATCCAGCCATCGAATTACTGACTGGTTTTGATGACGAAGAGGCCTATGAGATTGCTCTCATGATTGACAGTAAGAATGTCGAGCGCAAAGACGTTGTCCAAGCAATTTACGATGAAGCAAAAACCATGCTCCGTCATGATAGACCTGTTCAAGTTCTGGCTAAAGAAGGTTGGAACCCAGGTGTTTTAGGGATTGTAGCAGGACGCCTACTAGAAGAATTGCACCAGCCTGTTATTGTCTTGTCTATTGAAGATGGTAAGGCAAAGGGTTCGGCTCGTTCTGTTGAAGCGGTTGACATTTTCAAGGCCCTTAAAAATCATCAGGACCTATTTATCGCCTTTGGTGGCCATGCTGGTGCAGCAGGTATGACCTTGGAAGTTGACAAACTCGAAGAGCTTGCTCTAACCTTGGCAGACTACATTATCGAAAATAAATTGGATTTATCCAGCAAGTCTTCGCTGGTCTTAGATGAAGAATTGGATTTAGAGGAATTAACCCTAGATACTCTAAAATCTTTCGAGAAGCTTGCGCCTTACGGCATGGATAATAAAAAGCCTGTATTCTACATCAGAGACTTTCAGGTAGAATCAGCAAGAACCATGGGGCAGAATAATGCTCATCTGAAGATACGGATTACAAAAGGGGTTGCTGGATTTGATGTGGTTGCTTTTGGTAAGGGTAATCTAGCCTTGGAATTTTCACAGGCCAAGGGCTTAGAACTAGCTGTTACCTTGTCTGTCAATCAATGGAATGGTAATACCAGTCTTCAGCTCATGTTGGTTGATGCTCGGGTCAATGGTGTTCAACTTTATAATATTCGTGGAAAGCAACATCCTATTCCTGCAGGAGTCCCAATTTTGGACATTGAAAATCCAGTAGCAGATAACAAAGCAATTGTCTTAGCTAACTTGCCTGAGGACCTCAGTAGTCTGCGTAGCTATTTTCAGGAAAGAGAATTTGAAGCCATTTATTTTAAAAATGAAATTGCCAAACCGTACTATCTAGATGGTTATGGTAGCCGAGAACAATTCGCTAAATTGTATAAGACTATTTACCAATTTGATGAGTTTGATGTCCGCTACAAACTGAAAGATTTGGCTGGTTACTTAAAAATTAAGGACAGTCTATTGGTTAAAATGATTCAGATTTTCCAAGAATTAGAATTCGTCACGATTACGGATGGGGTCATGCGGGTCAACAAAGAGGCGCAGAAGCGAGAGATTTCAGAAAGTCAAATATATCAAGAATTGAAAGAAACAGTTATCCAACAAGAGTTGATGGCGCTTGGCACCGTTCAGGAAATTTATGAATGGCTTTGTGGTCGCGTTTGATGACAGTAGAAGCTCTGGTTGTTGTTGGAGTGATTGGAACGCTTCTCTACACTTATAGGTTTATCAGGCAAAAAAGTCTGTTGAAAAATCTTGAACAGATAACCGAAATAAAGCACGCACTGATTGAATTACGGCGAGTAGGATGGTCAGAAAGAGCCATCAAAAAGGTTTTCATGAAACAACTGTTGCCTCTAAAACAAGAAGACATCCCAGCATTTGTTCAAAATTTCATAAAAGAAGCTGCCATTTTTGCCTCAACTAGCTTTTATCAGTTGATAAAAGTTGACAGTCGCTCTTTAAACCAAGAGAAAGCGACAGCTTTATTGGAGCAAAGTATGAATATGTTAGATTTTCCTGAGGAATTAAGTCACGGGCTATTACCTGAACTTTTGCAGAAGATGGATGTGAATTGTCCTCCACACCATCCATTTTGGCGGTATTTTGCTAAGCTAGTTGATAAAGCTTTTCCAGTTCGGGAATTAGAAGTCAAACGGCCGTTAAACAGACAGGTCCATCAACTGCGCTACCTTATTTCCTATCAGCAGGCTTTTTGGGTACGTCAGCAGTTTGGAAAAGGAAAAACAGACTGGCAGGCTCTGGTAGCCTATTTACGTAGCCTACTTCGCTGGTCTTACCGCTTACGAGAATCTGCCCGCCTACACAATAAACAACTGTTCGGCAAGAAAAATCAGAAGACCTTGCCAGTCAATATGAAGATTTTGATTCATTTTCACAGCGAATTCATCCTAAATCAAGATGGACAATTTGCCTTGATTTTAGAAGAACGACCACATGTCAATGGCGTGGTAAACGGGGCTTCCTTCAATTATGCCAGAGCTAATAATAAGCGTCATAGACAACTTGATATGGCTCCAGTTGGCACGCAGGATCCCGTTTTTCGGAAAGAATTGCTACGCTCAAAGATGGGAGTCTATTTATCGCCTACTCGCTTTCGTCGCTACCAAAAAGGAAGAAATGAGGTTGGCTGGGAGCAGTCTTACTTTAATCAGCAAGGGAGCTTTTCCTATGGTGGACATAGTAGGGCAGCTTGTGTGGCGAATGTGAGGAGACGATTTGCTAAAGATATAGGTCTGAAATGTACCAAAAAACAATTTCATGGTATAATGAAGAGTAAAAATTATTTTTAAAAAGAGAGAGACAAATGAACTTAAAAGATTACATCGCAACAATTCCTAACTATCCAAAAGAAGGTATCGAATTCCGTGACATTAGCCCTTTGATGGCAGATGGAAATGCTTATAGCTATGCAGTACGTGAAATCGTTCAGTATGCGACAGATAAGCAAATCGATATGATTGTTGGGCCAGAGGCGCGTGGTTTCATCGTTGGATGTCCAGTTGCCTTTGAATTGGGAATCGGTTTTGCACCAGTTCGTAAGCCAGGTAAGTTACCACGTGAGGTTATCTCAGCTGACTATGAAAAAGAATATGGTGTAGATACATTGACGATGCATGCAGACGCAATCAAACCAGGACAACGTGTCTTGATTGTCGATGACTTGTTGGCAACTGGTGGTACTGTAAAAGCTACGATCGAAATGATTGAAAAGCTTGGCGGTATCGTTGCTGGCTGTGCCTTCTTGATTGAGCTAGATGATTTGAAAGGCCGCGAAGCAATCGGCGATTACGACTACAAGGTTTTGATGCACTATTAATCTAAGGTTATAGTCAAAACTTATAACTGGTCCTATTTTTATTCTAATTGAATTGCATAGCAACCTGTCTTATAATAAATATAAGAAAATTGGGAGGTTGCTTATGCCAATTAAAATTGAAAAATCATTACCAGCAGTTGAAATTTTGAGAAAAGAGAATATTTTTGTGATGGATAGTGACCGAGCTAGTCATCAGGACATTCGTCCTATCAAAATCCTTATTCTCAATCTCATGCCACAGAAGATGGTGACGGAGACTCAGTTGCTCCGTCTTTTGGCTAACACTCCTTTACAGCTAGAGGTTGAATTTCTCTACATGGCTAGTCACGAGTCCAAAAATACACACTCGGACCATTTGAAGCAGTTTTATAAGACTTTTGAGCAGGTCAGGGATAGCTATTTTGATGGGCTCATCGTGACAGGAGCACCAGTTGAAAACTTACCTTTTGAGGAAGTTGATTACTGGCAAGAACTTACCCAAGTTTTTGATTGGTCAAAAACACATGTTTATTCAACATTGCACATTTGTTGGGGAGCACAGGCTGGTTTGTATGCACGCTATGGTGTACCCAAACACAGTATGTCTCGAAAACTGTCAGGGGTATATTGTCAAGAAGTGACTAATCCAACTAGCCCTCTTATGCGTGGATTTGACGATGAATTTCGTTCACCACACTCCCGTTATACGGAAGTAAGAGAAGCAGATATTGCCCATCTGAGTGGGTTGACGATTTTATCACAAGGTCCAGAAGTTGGCCTATCCATTTTAGCCAGCAAGGATTTAAGAGAAATTTATAGTTTTGGACATTTAGAGTATGATAGGGATACCCTAGCTAAGGAATACCAACGTGATTGTATAGCTGGAAAAAATCCCCATTTACCGGAAAATTATTTCAAAGAAGATGACCCTACAAGCAAACCATCTCTCTCTTGGAATTTACCAGCAGCACAATTCTTTACCAACTGGGTGAATTACGCTGTCTATCAAGAAACTCCATACGACTGGCATATCTTTGAACAATCAGCCCAGTCAGCTAGTCTTTAAAGAGGAAGTATGAACTATTCACAGCAATTTCGTCAGGGACATTTGGTCCTGCCAGCAGCAATATTATTCCACTATCAAGAGCTTTTTCCGTCGGCAGATGATTTTTTGATTTGGCAGTTTTTCTTTTATCAAAATTCTTCAGCTATCGAATCATTAGCACCTAGTGAGATTGCTCAAGCTACTGGTAAAACAGTTGCCCAGGTCAATCAAGCTATTGAAAATCTCCAAGATGCTGGACTCTTAGAATTTAAGACAATCAGTATTGCTGGTGAAATTGAAATGATATTCGATGCGCTTCCTGCTTTTGAAAAATTGGATGCTCTGTTAACTCCAAAACAGGCAGTTGAGATTGTGCAGCCAGAGAATGATTTGAAGACCTTGGTGGGTGATTTTGAACGTGAATTGGGCCGCTTTTTATCGCCGTTTGAAATCGAAGATTTGCAGAAGACTATTGAGGATGACAAAACTTCGATTGATTTGGTTCGTGCAGCCTTGAAAGAAGCTGTTTTTAACAACAAAACAAATTGGAAATACATCCAAGCTATTCTACGAAACTGGCGCCGTGAGGGAATTACTACAGTTGCGCAAGTAGAAGCGAAAAATGCAGAAAGAGAAATTCAGACTCCTAAGAATGTGACTGTTTCAAGTGACTTTCTTGATGCAATGGATCTCTGGAAAGATTGATATGGAAACAAAATTATCTAAAAGGCTGGAAACAGTCGCAAGTTTTGTCCCACAAGGGGCACGTCTAGTCGATGTAGGGAGTGACCATGCTTATCTCCCTCTTTTTTTGGTAGAGCAGGGGCGTATTGATTTTGCCATTGCAGGGGAAGTCGTTCAAGGTCCTTATCAGTCAGCGCTCCAGAATGTAGAGCAGGCGGGACAAACAGAAAAAATTCTAGTCCGTTTAGCAAATGGCTTAGGTGCGTTTGAGATGTCTGACCAGATGACTGCCGTGACCATAGCAGGTATGGGAGGGCGCTTGATTGCAGAAATCTTAGAAGCAGGAAAAGAAAAGCTTGCGACCATTGAACGGTTGATACTCCAGCCAAATAATCGTGAAGATGATGTGCGTCGATGGTTGGAAAAAAATGGTTTTAGATTGGTTGCTGAAAAGATTCTGGAAGAAAATGGCAAGTTATATGAAATCCTCGTTGCAGAATCAGGACAGATGAGATTATCAGAAGTTGAACATCGTTTTGGTCCCTATCTACTAGAGGAGGCTTCACCAGTTTTCGTCAAAAAGTGGAGAAGAGAACTTGAAAAATTAAGTTTTGCTTTGGAACAAGTTCCATCTGAACGCCAAGGTGACCGCTTTGCAATTTCCCAAAAAATCCAACAAATTCAGGAGGTACTCCATGTTAGCTAGTCAGGTTATTGAGCGCTATCAAGCCTTTTGCCCCTCTTCTTTGGCTATGGAAGGCGATGTCAAAGGGCTGCAAATTGGTACCCTTAATAAAGAGATTCAACGTGTCATGGTGGCTCTGGATATTCGTGAGACAACAGTGGCAGAGGCGATTGATAAAAAGGTGGATTTGATTATCGTCAAGCACGCTCCGATTTTTCGTCCCATAAAGGATTTGGTGGCTGACAATCCGCAAACTAAAATGTATCTTGATTTGATTAAGCATGATATTGCAGTCTATGTTAGTCATACAGATATTGATGTGGTTGAGGGGGGGCTCAACGACTGGTTCTGTGAACTATTAGAAATTCAAGATACTACCTACTTGATTGAAACTGCCGAGGGGCAGGGGCTTGGTCGTGTGGGGACAATAGCAGAGCAGACTTTGGAGGATTTGGCTTTGAAAGTCAAGTCTGTCTTTGGTCTAGATGCTGTCCGTCTAGTGACCTATGGGCATCAAGCCAAGCAGTATGTCAGCCGTGTAGCCATCTGTGGAGGCAGTGGTGGTTCCTATTACCATGAGGCTCTTGCCAAGGGAGCAGATGTTTACATCACAGGCGATATTTACTACCATACTGGGCAGGACATGCTGACCCAGGGCTTGCTGGCTATTGATCCAGGCCACCATATCGAAGCCTTGTTTATCAAGAAAATTGCTGAATTGTTGGAAACATGGAAGGCAAATGAAGGTTGGGATGTCGAAATTCTACCTTCAACTGTTTCAACCAATCCGTTTAGATATTTGTGATAAATTAATCAGTACCTAATTATGGAAAGACCAAGACGACATTTAATGTAGTTTTAGGTCTTTTATCTTTTAGATATTTTCTTATTTATTTAAGTGAAAAAGCTTGAATTTTATAATAAATTAGGGTATCTTAATTTATAGGATATGCAAGATTAAACAGGATAGGATGTTAGTTATGACTTGGTTTACTAATCAGTCTGTAGTTCTACAGGCTTTGCTAGGTGGTTTATTCACATGGTTTTGTACGATTATGGGATCTGCCGTTGTATTTTTCTTTAAGACAGTTAGCCGTCGTTTGCTAGACACCATGCTAGGCTTTGCAGCAGGTGTTATGATTGCGGCTTCTTTTTGGTCTTTATTAGCTCCATCGATTGAGTATGCTGAAAGTTCATACGGCAATTTGGCTTGGATACCAGCAGCAGTAGGTTTTGCAGCAGGTGGTATTTTTTTACGCTTGGTAGATGCCTGGGTTCCGCATTTACATTTGGGAAATGATAAAGACAAGGCAGAAGGCGGTGGTGAGAAGGAGAGAAAAAATCTATCCAAAACAGCCCTGCTCTTCTTAGCCATTACAATTCACAATATTCCTGAAGGCTTGGCGGTCGGTGTGACATTTGGTGCACTTGCTTCTAACTATAGTCCAGCAGCTTTTATTGGTGCAATCGGCCTTGCTATTGGGATCGGTATACAAAATATTCCTGAAGGGGCAGCCTTGGCTATTCCAATTCGTACAGACGGTGCATCTAGGTGGAAAGCTTTTTACTGGGGATCAATGTCAGCAATTGTCGAGCCGATTGCAGCAGTCATCGGTGCTTTTGCGGTTACCTTTATGACACCTATTTTACCTTATGCCCTCTCCTTTGCGGCAGGAGCCATGATTTTTGTCGTTGTAGAAGAGCTCATTCCAGAGTCGCAGACAAATGGCAATACGGATATTGCAACTCTGGGCTTAATGGCTGGTTTTATCATCATGATGATTTTGGATGTTGCCTTAGGATAATTTGTTAAAGTCTGTTGTTACAGGCTTTTTTCTTATGACAATATCTTTAAAAATATGGTATAATGAACTGATATTAATTTAGGGAAGGTACTCTTATATGAAAGGTATTATTCTAGCTGGTGGGTCAGGTACACGCTTGTATCCTTTAACGCGCGCAGCTTCAAAACAGTTGATGCCAATTTACGATAAACCAATGATCTATTATCCATTGTCAACATTGATGTTGGCTGGAATCAAAGATATTTTGATTATTTCAACTCCGCAAGATCTTCCACGTTTTAAGGATATGTTAGGAGATGGTTCTGAACTTGGACTTTCACTTTCATATGCAGAACAACCAAGTCCAGATGGTTTGGCGCAAGCCTTCATTATCGGTGAAGAATTTATCGGTGATGACAATGTAGCCTTAATCCTTGGTGATAACATCTACCACGGCAATGGATTGACCAAGATGTTGCAACGTGCAGCAAGCAAAGAAAAGGGCGCGACTGTCTTTGGTTACCAAGTAAAAGACCCAGAACGCTTTGGTGTTGTCGAGTTTGACGCAGATATGAATGCCATCTCTATCGAAGAAAAACCTGAAGAGCCAAAATCAAATTTTGCGGTTACTGGTCTTTATTTCTATGACAATGATGTTGTGGAGATTGCCAAAAATATCAAGCCTTCACCTCGTGGTGAGTTGGAAATCACAGATGTCAACAAGGCGTACTTAGAGCGTGGTGACTTATCTGTTGAGCTTATGGGCCGTGGATTTGCCTGGTTAGATACAGGTACGCATGAAAGCCTCTTGGAAGCTGCACAGTACATCGAAACGGTTCAACGTTTGCAAAACGTTCAAGTGGCTAACTTGGAAGAAATTGCCTACCGCATGGGTTACATTACAAAAGAACAAGTCCACGAATTAGCACAGCCACTTAAGAAAAATGAATACGGACAATACTTGCTCCGTTTGATTGGAGAAGCCTAATGACAGAAAACTTTTTCGGTAAAACACTAGCAGCTCGCCCAGTTGAAGCTATTCCAGGAATGTTAGAATTCGACATTCCTGTTCATGGCGACAACCGTGGCTGGTTCAAGGAGAACTTCCAAAAGGAAAAAATGCTTCCGCTCGGTTTCCCTGAAAGCTTCTTTGCAGAAGGGAAATTACAAAATAATGTTTCCTTCTCTCGCAAAAACGTTCTTCGTGGTCTTCACGCAGAGCCTTGGGATAAATATATCTCCGTAGCGGACGGCGGTAAGGTTTTGGGAACTTGGGTCGATCTTCGTGAAGGCGAAACCTTCGGTAATACCTACCAAACCGTTATTGATGCTTCAAAAGGTATCTTCGTTCCGCGCGGAGTAGCCAATGGTTTCCAAGTTTTGTCAGATTTCGTGGCTTACAGCTACTTGGTCAACGACTACTGGGCTTTGGAACTCAAGCCTAAGTATGCTTTCGTCAACTACGCTGACCCTAGCCTAGACATCCAGTGGGAAAACCTAGAAGAAGCAGAAGTTTCAGAAGCAGATGAGAATCACCCACTCCTCAAGGACGTTAAGCCTTTGAGAAAAGAGGACCTCTAATGTTTCAAGCCTTTTTGGAAATAGCAGAGCAGTTAAACAAGTTAGGAATCACTCCCTTGTTAATGGGCTCAGTTGGTTTGGAAAGGCGAACAGGTAGGGACTGGCAGGCAGGAGATTTAGATATTCATGTTCCAAGTGATCCACGTGGCTGGGAAGCCCCAGACGACGAACGGATTTACCGTGCAGATGAGCTGATTGCCATGATGAATCAACTCGGCTATGTCCTGGTTGACCGTCACGAACATGAATTTCATAAAGATGGCTTATCTGTTGAATTCGGAGGTCTGCATTCACTGCCTGAATTTGCTGGTGTAGAGCTAGAAGATTTGGAAGAACTAGAAACAGCAGGTGTTCGCTATTACCTACCGACACTTGAACAATACCTGAAAATCTACCAAGCCTCTTCAAAAGATTCCTACCGAGCAGAAAATAATAATCAAAAAGACTTTGCCAAGATTGCTTACATGAAAGAAATCTTGAAGTAGTCTATCATTCAAAAAGGGCGAGCACAGCGAGCCAATAGCGATAGTTTCCGCCGTAGTGAAAGCAAGATTACGTTTTACGTAATCTTGCAGGGAAATTTTGAAACCTTAGGTTCAAAATTTAGCCATGAAACCGAAGGTTTGCTGGCGTCCCCACTACCTAAGGAAACTATCAAAATAAGAAAAATTCGGAGAAAAAAATGTCTCAATTTAAAAATATTATCGTAACTGGTGGAGCTGGTTTCATCGGTTCAAACTTTGTACACTATGTTTATAACAATCATCCAGACGTTCACGTAACTGTTTTGGATAAACTTACTTATGCTGGTAACAAGGCTAACATCGAAGCCATCCTTGGTGACCGTGTTGAGCTAGTTGTTGGCGACATTGCAGATGCTGAATTGGTTGACAAATTGGCTGCTAAGGCAGATGCCATTGTTCACTATGCGGCAGAAAGCCACAACGACAACTCCCTCAACGACCCAAGCCCATTCATCCATACCAACTTTATCGGTACTTACACCTTGCTTGAAGCGGCTCGTAAATACGATATTCGTTTCCACCATGTATCGACTGACGAAGTATACGGTGACCTTCCTTTGCGTGAAGATTTGCCAGGTCATGGCGAGGGTCCAGGTGAGAAATTTACTGCAGAAACCAACTACAACCCGTCATCACCATACTCATCAACCAAGGCTGCTTCAGACTTGATTGTCAAAGCATGGGTGCGTTCATTTGGTGTCAAAGCAACGATTTCCAACTGTTCAAACAACTACGGTCCATACCAACACATTGAGAAATTCATCCCACGCCAAATTACCAACATCTTGGCAGGTATCAAGCCAAAACTTTACGGTGAAGGTAAAAACGTCCGTGACTGGATTCATACCAACGACCACTCGACTGGTGTTTGGGCAATCTTGACAAAAGGTCGTATGGGTGAAACTTACCTAATCGGTGCTGACGGTGAGAAGAACAATAAAGAAGTGCTTGAATTGATTCTTGAAAAAATGGGTCAACCAAAAGACGCTTACGACCACGTGACTGACCGTGCAGGACACGATTTGCGCTATGCTATTGACGCAAGCAAACTTCGTGATGAGCTAGGCTGGACACCACAATTCACAGACTTCTCTCAAGGTTTGGAAGAAACAATCCAGTGGTATACAGATAACCAAGACTGGTGGAAGGCTGAAAAAGAAGCTGTTGAAGCCAACTATGCTAAGACACAGGAAGTTATTAAATAAGACTATTAAAGGCTAGGGCTCTTGCCCAAGCCTTTCTTGAAATAAGGAGCAAATATGATTTTAATTACAGGTGCAAATGGCCAGTTGGGTACAGAGTTGCGTTATCTCTTGGATGAGCGTGGTGTTGAGTACGTTGCCGCTGACGTAGCAGAAATGGACATCACGGATGCAGACAAGGTGGATACCTTCTTTGCAGAAGTCAAGCCAAGCGTTGTTTACCACTGTGCAGCCTATACAGCTGTTGATATGGCAGAAGATGAAGGCAAAGAACTCAACTACAAGATTAACGTAACAGGCTCTGAAAATGTTGCTAAGGCAGCTGCTAAATACGGTGCAACCCTTGTTTATATCTCAACGGACTATGTCTTCAATGGTGAGTTGCCAGTCGGTCAAGAATGGCAAGTAGATGACCAGCCAGACCCACAATCTGAATACGGTCGTACCAAGCGCTTGGGTGAGGAAGCAGTAGAGAAGTTTGCAGACAAATTCTACACTGTCCGTACAGCTTGGGTATTTGGTAACTACGGTAAAAACTTTGTTTTCACCATGCAAAACCTTGCGGAAACTCGGGATACCTTGACGGTTGTCAATGACCAACACGGTCGCCCAACCTGGACACGTACTCTAGCCGAATTCATGGTACACTTGGTGGACACCGAGCAAGCATTTGGTTACTACCATTTGTCAAACGATGCAGCAGAAGATACAACTTGGTTTGACTTTGCGACGGAAATCCTAAAGGATACTAACACCAAGGTATTGCCAGTGGATTCTAGCCAATTCCCAGCTAAGGCAAAACGTCCATTCAACTCAACCATGAGCTTGGACAAGGCAAAAGCCACAGGCTTTGTCATCCCAACTTGGCAAGAAGCTTTGGAAGCATTTTACAAACAAGAAAAGAAATAGTTTACAGGAGATGTGTATGAAAAAGAAAGCGATTGTTAAGTCGTTGTTGATGTCAGGAATTTTTCTGGCTTTACTAGGAGGTGCTACATTACCGTCCAGAGCTGTTCCAGTTGTAGCAGCAGAGACAAGTCAAAGTACGACCTATCATTTAACTGATGATGAAAAAGTTGCCGTACGTGAATATATTCAAGCTAAAATGACTATCGATATGCAAGAATATAGATTGGTGTTTCTTGAGGGAATGATGGAAGAAATGGCTTCGGGTAGTGCTGAAGCTGCATGGGATGAAGAAATTGCAGACTTGAAGGCAAACTTAACAGCAGAGCAAGTTGTTGTTTTAGATGAACTTAAAGCAAATTTAATTGGTAGCATAGCCCAACATTACCATTATTTATTTGAGACACTTACAGTCGCTGGAAAAAGTGGAAGAGAAGAAGCAGCGGATATAGTTTCTAAGTACGAGTCTGAAGATGATGCAAGTACTCCTGAAGCCGAATTGGCTGCATTGAAATACGCTAGAGAAGTTATCGTTGAACTACTGAATAAAGAGTCGGCAGCGATTGATAATTATATTGCTTATGCAGAAGCAACTGGACAAGAATTAGCTGGATTGTTGGAAAGTGAAAACTCTAATTTAGAATCTATTACATCTGCAACTATAGGATATGGTCAAGCTCTTGCAACTGCTTCGCAACCAAAATTTCCGTATGACTTTTCAGAAATGGACCGACAGATTGCAGAACTAACTGCTAGTCTACAATCAAAAGTCGAGGATAAAAGTACAGCTAAGACTGAGAATACCGGGGTACAAACAAGTCAAAGCGCTACAAATGGCTCAAATGATTTGCAGACCGTTCCAGGTCAAGGGGGCGGTCAGATTTCTGATGTAGCTACAGGCAAAGGCAATATTTCCGAAGCAGGTCAGAAAAAGGTTATCCCAAATGATAATGCTAAGGTATTGCCAAAAACTTCAGGGAAATCTAGTCTTCCATTAACTGTACTAGGACTCATAACAATTTTTGCTGGTTGGTTATTGACAAATAAGCAAGAAGAAAAATAGAAGATTAGTGTAATTGCATCTATTTTGAGAAATATAGTTGTTTTTACATGTGAAATACATAAAGGAGATATTTGTGAAAAAAAGAACGTTGTTATTTCTTTCTTTGTGTGCATCCGCGTTGAATGCTCAGCTTGTTCAAGCGGATGTGGTAAATGCCCCATCTAGTCAAGTTTCTTCATCTCAGGTTGCTGAAACTGGCGGGCAGTTATCTGTCGTTGATGAGGCTGGACAGATTAAAGCTATTCTGTCGAACATTCAAGGGGAAATTATTGGTGTTACAGCCCAGTTTCGCTCTGAAACAAATAGCGGCATTACTGTCGCATTCTCAATGGATGAGCAAGGTAGATACGTAGCGGTTTTGGATCGGTCTGCATTTGCGGAGGAAGACCAAGTCTTTTCGCTGAAGTTAACGGCACAATTAACAGATGGAAGTTTTCAGACCTTATCAGATTATAGTTTTGAATGGAAGAAGGATGCCGCAAGCGTTGCTGAGAAGCCTACTGCTTTGAATAATAGCAATGCAATCTCGTCTAAAATTGAGGAGGAAGCAACTTCTACTACTACAGGTTCAACTGTTGATTCTAGTTTGACAGCAGGTGCAACAAGTAGTACTTCGAATTCGCTGACAAGAAGTGCTTCCAATACGATTACAGGAAGTTCGAATGGCTCTACAAGTGTTCTGAGTGCTCGAGTTAGTACAGCTTCCAGTTCGGTCAATGTTACACAACCTACTGGCACCATAACAATTGAAAATCGTAACGATGCCCAAGGTACCTTCGATGTTCGTGTTACCAATATCTCTTCTCCTAAGGATATAGCGAGTGTTATCTTGCCGACCTGGTCGCAGTCAGATGATTTACGTTGGTATGAAGCCGCTCGTCAGTCAGATGGCAGTTATAAGTTAACTGTCAATAAGAAGGATCATAAGTACCGCACAGGTACCTACACGGTTCATCTATATTATAAGGATTCAAATGGTGGTTTGACAGGTGCAGGTGGTACAACGACTCATTTATCAGAAGCGAAGCCAACAGGCACAATCACAATTGAAAATCGTAACGATTCCCAAGGTACCTTTGATGTTCGTGTTACTAATGTTTCATCGCCGAAAGATATCTCAAGTGTTATCTTACCCACTTGGTCCCAGACGGATGATTTACGTTGGTATGAAGCCACTCGTCAGTCAGATGGCAGTTATAAGTTAACTGTCAATAAGAAGGACCATAAGTACCGCACAGGCACCTACACGGTTCATTTATATTATAAGGATTCAAATGGTG
>NZ_JAOTGB010000008.1:0-85819 GCF_044427425.1 Streptococcus sp. 2018WUSS126
GCCAGTAACTTTAGTGTACTCTTTTTTTCAACATTTTCAACCCTAAAAATTCCTTGAATCTGCAGCTTTAGGCAAAAACAGAACTTAGTCTGAGACTAAATTCTGTTGGTGTTATGCAGTTTTCTCAAAGTAACTTCTGGAAGGACGGGAACTAGAACTTACTTTGAGAATTTACCTTTCTGACAATTATAATGTTATTCTCTAACAAAAAAGGACGATTTACTCGCCCTTTGTTTTCTTCAAATAATCAATAGCCTCTTGAACAGTTTTCACAGGAACTACCTCAATATCCAATCCTGCTTTCTCCGCGGCTTCCTTAGCTTCTTCATAGTTCGTTTTAGCCTTTGGGTTTTTCTTCAAAACTTCTACATCAACTGGATTGTTTGGTACAAAAAAGATACTTGCACCTGACTTAGCTGCCGAAATAACCTTCTTATCAGCACCACCAATGTCACCTACTTTTCCATCCTGCTCGATAGTCCCCGTACCAGCAATAATCCGACCACCACGTAAGTCAGGCTCTGCGAGTTGAGTATAGATGGCAAGTGTAAACATCAGACCAGCACTTGGACCACCAATATCTCCCGTTTGGAAATCAATCGGAATCGAACTTTGAACCTCTGTATGATCTACGAGAGTGATGCCGATTCCGTTTTTGCCATTAGACAATTTGATAATCTTACCGTCCGCAGATTTCTCCTGACCAGCGCTAATATAACCAACTGTTACATCACTTCCAACCTCCAAGCCACTCACATATTTAATCAAATCAGGAGAAGACTCAAATGTTTTTCCATTAACACTCACAACGGTATCTGCAATATTAAGGACTTTTTTAAAGGTTGAATCATCCGTCAAGGCAAGCACATAGACACCAAAGAAATCAAGATTGACTTCTTTTCCTGCCAAGGTCAATCCTTGATACTTCGCCATATTTTGCGAAGTCTCCATGTAAAACCGTGCTATACGGAAATACTCCTCATTGTCGGCCCCTCCTGTCATCTCTTCAGAGGAACGAACTGTCGTATAAGGATCAAACTGAGCAGCGAATAGTTGTAAAGCTGTAGCTTGTTGGACTGATACATAGGTGAAGTTGTAAGAGCCACCCTCTTGGTCTATTTGATTGTTCACCGTTAGTACCTGACGAATATCGGCAGCTCCACCTGGACTTTCCAGATAATAAGGCAGACGAACAAAAACGGCAAACCAAATCAAAAGAGTTCCTAAAACAATAGATGCAATTAAGGTTAACTTCCTATTTTTTTTCATTCTTTCTAATCTCCTCACTAACAATTTCTGGAACATAAGGGCCTATGTCCTGTTTGAAATACAGCAATTCTCGAACCTGGCTGGATGATACGAACTTAAGCTCTGGCTTGGCGATTAAATAAATAGTTTCCAAATCTGGCGCCAACTGACGATTGTAAAAATCAAAACTTGACTCGTATTCCAAATCAGTCGCATTACGCAATCCTCGGACCAAATGTGTTACTCCATAGCGCTTAGCTACATCGACTACCAATTCATTTTCAGACAGAACGACCTCGATATTCTCCATTCCTACAAAAAGCTTCTCCAAAATGGCTTTTCTCTCCAAACCCGTCAAGAGTCCTGCCTTTTTAGGATTGGTAAAAACTCCCACATATAATTTATCAAATAGTCCACTCGCTCGTTCAATTAAGTCCAAGTGTCCATTGGTAATGGGGTCAAATGAGCCCGTAAATAATCCAATCTTATCTGACATATACTGTTACCTTACTAATTCCGTAGAGTTTCTCTTTCCATATCCCCAGCTCTGCTATTTCCTCAGGAAGAGAGACCGCCTTATCCGTTTCGCAGACTACCATAACATCATCTGCTAGTAAGTCACGGCGACAAAGTTCTGTTATCACTTCTTCAATTTCCTGCTCTGCATAAGGAGGGTCCAAGAATACCAGGTCGAAAGGACCTTCCACACTGTTCAAAGCCTGTCTAGCTTCCATTGCTAGAAGCTGAAATTTATCTGCTTCCTTAGTCATTGCAATATTTTCACGGATAATGGCTTGTGCTCGTCGATCTCGCTCAACCAGAACTGCTGACTCCATGCCACGAGATATAGCCTCGATAGATAAACCACCACTGCCGGCGTACAAGTCAAGAACTCTACCACCCTCAAAATAGGGACCAATCATATTAAACATGGCTCCACGGACCTTATCCGATGTCGGTCTGGTTGTTTTTCCATCTAACGTTTTCAGTGGTCTTCCACCATAGCTTCCCGATACAATTCTCATAAGGTATATTATAGCAAAAAATGAAGCTCGTTGCTGAAACCAAGTGCACTTCCTGCTTTCCTTTTTGCACCAACTTTTTCAACCTTCTGCCAAATACACTCTCAACCGCTATAGCAGGAAATCATTCTCGCGCTATGCAACAAAATGATAAAAATAAAAAGCAAGGAAATTCTGTTTTACGCGAAATTCCTCACTCTTATCGTATGTATTTAAACTAGATCGTTACAAGAAAAAATTAGTGTTGAAATACAAATAGCTATTTTTCCCAGTATGCTAATACGCCATAAAGAACCAGTAGCTAAAAAGTCTACGGATTATCTGGTGAACTCTCGTCAGCTGTTGGAACTGTTTCCACTGACTCAACCAGGCTAGTTGTTGAATCTGTCGTTTCCGCCGGTGTTTCAGAAACTGTTGGAGTTTCTACCACAGGTGCTCCTTCACTAGTCGGAGGGACTGAAGTACTTGTACTAGTTGACGCCACGCTGCTTGTATACTGGCTTGTTGAACTCACACTTTGGTTTCCATATATATTTTGATTAGGTACTACATAAGATTCTTGTGAGGTCTCACTAGCTTCAGCAAGGTCCGTTGACTGACTGGTCCCTGTTTCAGATACTTTTTTCTCATCAGCTACTTTTTGGGCTGCTTCCGCCCTAACCAACTCCGCTTTTAGCTTAGCCTGTGTTTGAGCATCTGTCTGCTGTCCCACTAGCTCTTTTACTTGGTCAATCCGTTTCTGTAATGCTGCTTTTTTAGTCGCATCCGTAACCTTGTTTACTGCAGATTGTGCCTCTGCAAGTTTCTCTTCAGTATGTGTTCCTTCTAATACAATGACAGCATTCTCAGCATCCTGAAATACTGTATCAACCGTTTTTTTCTGATTGGGCACTTGCTGTACTGTCTTTGTATCACTTGTTTCGCTTTGAGCATTTTTATACCAACTAGCGCCTAAGCTAATCAATAAAATAAGTCCCATAAAAGAAATAATGCCAATTTCTGCCAATGACAACTTTTCAAATTTCTTTTCCATATTTTTGCCCTTATCCGTCTTATTGCATAAGAAAATACTCTAGCCTACTGACAATGTTACTTAGTCGTTTTTACCTTACCATTCCATCCATTTAGACCATAGCTTAAAATATAGATTTCGTTAAATCCTTGTTTCTTCAGATGAAGGGCTGCAGGCGTTACCAACTGACCACGATCATTCTCATAGATTAAGACAGGTCTATCCTTACGCAAAGCAGCTGTAGACTGGCGTAATTGCTGGTAAGGAATATTTCTCGCACCTAAGATATGCTTACGATTAAACTCACTCGGGTCTCGCAGGTCAATCAACTGACCTCCGTGTATCTTTTCTGCAAATTCTGCATTATCAATCACCGTCGCCGCACGGCGCAATCTCCAGTAATTAAAACCCATCCAGGATCCCAATACTGCCAAAAATACTAAAAATACCCAAAATGTTTCCATCACTCATTCTCCCTTGATTTCTGATACTCTAATTCCAAACGATGTTCACGCCTCAAAACAAGCTCCGCTTCCATATATTCCAACCGATCTAAGACACCTGCCTGATAGATTCTATTTAATTCTATCTGCATCATTTCAATATCGTAGAGACGGTTGCCCATATAGACAATTATACCAAACCGTTTGAGTAATTGTTGCACATCATAAAGTCTTTTCATAAAAAAATTGTAGCAGAATTTTAGGTGTTTTTCAATATAAAAAATCAGTTGGAATTTATGAAATGCTTAAAAAGGATTGGATAAATCACCAATATAATCCAATTCTAATATAGGCATTCAGTTTGCTTTTAGTACTAGGCAACGAGCTGCAGGCATAACTGAAGTTAGGCAAAGTGAGTTAACGAAGTAATAAAAGATAAACTGAGTGTCTATATCATAACCAACCCTTTTCCTGTGCCACCTTAACAGCAGCCGTACGATTTTCAGCACCTAATTTGGACAGAATAGAGGTCATGTAGTTGCGGACCGTCCCGTCAGACAAGTAGAGCTGACTAGCGATTTCCTTATTGGACAAACCATTCGCCACCAATTTAAGTAGGTGACATTCTTGTTCCGTCAAGGGACTGCGTTGGGTCAGGAGAATATCCATTAGCTCTGGCGAGTACTCCTTTCGCCCCGCCAAGACCGTTTCAATGGTCCGCATAAGGTCCGAAATGGAGCGCTCTTTGAGCACATAGGCATCTACATCAGCCTTGACCGCTCGCTCAAAATAGCCTGGTCGCTTGAAGGTAGTCATGATGACAACCTTGACGGGCAGGGATTTCTCACGCACCCATTCCAGGACATCCAGCCCCGTCTTCTCAGGCATTTCAATATCTAAGAGTAACACATCTACTTGCTCTTTTTCCAAAAGAACAATGGCCTGACTGCCGTTTTCTGCCTGTAAAACAGCCTCAACCGCATCTTGAAAGGCCAAGAGCTGACAGAGGGCGTCCCGCAGCATAGCCTGGTCTTCTGCGACTAAGATTCTCATTCTACCACCTCCTCAAGCGGAATTCGTATGAACAGGCGGGTAGGTTGTGCCAGAGAAAGAAATTCCAAACTACCCTGCACCGTTACCAGTCTATCCTTTATGGTATACAATTCTTGACCGGTTAACTGGGCAAAGCCCACACCGTTGTCTTCGTAGTACAAGACCAATTCTTGCTGGTCTTCTTCAAATATCAAACGGCACTTGCTAGCCTGGCTATGTTTGAGCAGGTTATTGGCCAACTCTCTCAGCACCATGGCTAGCTTGTTCTGGACAGGTAAGCTGAGCTGCTCTGCTATTTCCCCACCCAAAACGACCAAATCCACTCCTGCTAAATCCAACATCTGCTGCAAAATCTGGAGTTCCTCTGCCACGGTATGCTGCTTGAGGGACTGGACAATCTGGCGGACGTCCTGCATGGAGTCCTTGGCTAAGGTCTGAAGTTCTGCCACCTCCTTCTTGGCCTGGTCAATCTGGTCGTGATCTAACAAAGTCTGGACCAGCTCGGCCTTGACAGACAGCATGGCAAAGACATGCCCCAGGGTGTCGTGCAAATCCTGACCGATACGGTTGCGTTCATTCTCAGCCAGCAGGAGATTGATGGAAGCATTCTGCTCCTGAATCCGTTGTTGAAGAGCTGCCCGCTTGGTTTCAATCCAGCTAAAAATCAGCAAGGCCAGGCCGAAAAAGTGAATGATGAGTGCAAAGGCCCGCATCTCAAAGGGAACAGGTCCAAAAAGAGCCCAGAGGATAATGGCCAGCAACAAAATCCCATAGGACACCGTCCGATAGGTCGGCCGAGTTTCCTTGTAGTACCAGCCTAGCATATTGGACAGGTTGAAGATAAAGAGGGAAAACTGCAGATTGCCCCAAAAACTCATGACGGCGATGTAGCCAATCAGGTAAAACCAGCCCAGCATGGAATAGAGCTTGTGGTCGGTGTAAAAGAGAGAACAATAGACCAGGGCAAAGAGAATGGTTGCTAGAACAACCGCCGTCGGATTTGGACTATACTGGGCGTAATAAAGTGGAAAATAGAGAAAGACCATGCCCACGAAGAACATGAGTGGTATCTTTCTTTTTTCAAAAATCATGGGTCACCTCACTATTGCTCAGATTTTCTATGAATAGCCAGAGCAATTGCTAAGAAAATTATGGCATATCCTAGGACAATTAGCAAGGATTTCCAGAGAAAAACTCCCTCTTGGGCATAGGTGGTCACCAGCTGATTGACATGGTAGCTGGGCATAAGTTTGCAAATTCGCTGTACCCAGTCAGGAAAGAGGGAGACAGGCATCCAAGAGCCACCCATGATAGCCAGAACAAAGTAGAGCAAGTTGGCCACCACCGACATGGTTTGTTCCGACTGGATTTGCACCAAAAGCAAGCCAATGGCTAGAAATACGATAGAAGTTACTAAAAGTAAGAGAGCCGAAATTCCCCATTCTTGAGCTGTCATCTCAACTCCCTTGACTAAGCCACCCACCGCAAAGACAATGGCAATGGAAGACATAAAGCAGAGCAAGACCCGCACCAGTTTGGACAGATAATATTGCCAGATTGGAAGGGGAGAATGCTGGATAAAGGTCAACCAGCTGTTTTTTCGGTCCTCCGCCAACATCATGGGAAAGGTAAAGAGGGCAAAGCCCGACATGGAAAAACCTGTCATGGTCAGCATATAAGACTGGATAAAGGCCTTTTGCATGGTCGCATCATCAAACTGGACCGTCGATGAGAAAATCAGGAAAAAGATGACAGGCATCCCGATTGACAGAAGAAAAACTCCCAAACTTCTAGATAATTTGACCGCTTCTACTTGCACCAATGCTTTCATGATTCTCCCTCCCTTGTCTTGTCAAATAGGCTGTTGAGCAGGGTTTTGTTCTGCACCTCTAAGTCTGAAATCCGACAGCCTGCTTCCTGCAAATTCGCCCAAACCTGCTCAATAGCTCGGGTCTTGAAGCTGACCGTATCCTGTTTATAGCTGATATTATCAATTGCGTCCAAGCCCTCCACCACCGTCGCAAAGCGGATTGGCAGTGCTACTTCTTTTTCCTGCTCCTCACTCCGCATAGCAAACGGCGTCGTATCCCGCAAGAGCCTCCCCTGGTGCAAGATCAAAATCCGCTCCGACGTATGCTCCACTTCCTCGATGTAGTGGCTGGTATAAAAAATGGTCACGCCCTTTTCCTTCAAGTCATGGACAATCTCCCAAAAACGCTGACGGGTCGATGTATCCATGCCCGCCGTCGGCTCGTCCAAAAAGAGCAACTTAGGCTTGCCAATTAAGCAGATGACAAAGGCCAAGAGTCGCTTCTGACCACCTGATAGCTTGCCCGCCAGCTGATTTTTTTGCTCTGGGGAAAAGCGGAGCAGGCTGTCGATTTCCACATCTGTCAGACTGTCCTTGTAGATAGCTTGGAAAAAGCGGAGCAATTCCCTGACCTTCAAGTCCGTTGGAATAGCATTTTCTTGAGGTAAGACTGCTACTGTTTCTTTATTGGACCGATCCTGCAGAGCCAGACCGTCCAACAAGACCTGCCCTTTCGTCACCTTTCTATCGCCCAACAAACAGGACATGAGCGTTGTTTTCCCAGCTCCGTTGGGACCAATCAAGGCCACACATTCCCCAGGCTGTATCTCAAAGGAAATATCAGACAAAATGGTCCGTCCTTTGATGATTTTTTCTAGTGCTTCTACTTCTATCATCTTGCTACCTCCTACTTCTTGAACATCTTACATAGACAGTATATCTCGAAAAAGGAGACCCCGCTAGAAGCCTTTGTCATGGACTGATATGACAAATGTCATATTATACTCAATGAAAATCAAAAGTAGCCTAGGAAACGAAGTTGAAGATAGAACTCTGTTACTATCTTGTTTCAAGGTAACAGGCTGAAAAGCTCCACCGGAGCTTTTCACTCATCAAGGCTTTTGACAACAGATAATGTTGATTTTCGAAGAGTAGAAAATAATGCAGCAAAAAAGAGTCCTACTGTGGACCCTTCATCTATTTACAACTTAGGCGCTTGACCAAGTTCTGCCTGCAGCATCCAAATATGTTTTTCAATACTAGCCTTAGCCACATTGAAAATGTCGTTGGTTACGCTGTCACCTTCTTCATCACTGACATCAAATCCCTTTTGGAAAAGAGCAGCCAGATAGCGGAACACCTCTACCACACGCGCCAATTGCTCTTCAATCGTTACAGTGTAATCACCAGGAACTTCCTTGAGCTGACTATTTTCACTAAACTCTTTAAGGGTAGAAAATGGTGCCCCACCTAAGGTGATTAAACGCTCACTCATCTCATCCAAATAGCCATCAATTTCTTCCATATATTCATCCATCTTTGGATGCCAAATCATAAAGCCACGACCACGCATATACCAATGAACTTGATGGAGGATAGAATGGGCTACTGATAAATCGGCCACCGCTTGATTCAAAACAGCCTTAGAATCAGCCAGTGATGGACGCGGGCTGAAAGACGCAATTTCTGCTGGAGATTGATAATATTTTTGTTTCATCATATATCACCCTTTCTTTTATTTATAATTATTATAAATAAAAGAAGAAAAAATTGCAAGAATTATCCCTCACCCTCCTCTGGATTATTGACAGACAAATTCCTTGCTATATTAACTTATATACGTTAGACTAGTGAGTAAGAATAGTATGTGATTTTCTTTTTAGAAAATCATCGCCCCCATATGTGTATATCAAGGAGGGATTTTATGTCAGAAGAAAAATTTGACGCAAAACTAGAACAGCTATCTGGCTCTGCAAAAGAGGTAATTGGTAAGCTGACCGGCGACAAGGAAATCGAAGTTGAAGGACTTGTTGAGAAAGGAATTGGCAAAGCAAAAGAGCTAGTCGAAGATGCAAAAGATGGGCTTGAAGGTGCCATTAACGGCATCAAAAATGCTTTTGACAAAGAAGAGAAATAAGCAAAGAGTTCAATATAGGTAGGATTGCTCGTGCACTGTTTGATAATGAACATTACACTCAATTTGGTCTTTTACCTGTAGCCCGAACAAAAATATGCAAGAGAGGGGAACTCAGGCATTTACCTGTTGAGTCTGCCCTCTCTTTTCGTATGCCACGAAAGGAGAATCTATGAAAAAAATCGTTTTTGTCTGTCTTGGAAATATTTGTCGTAGCCCTATGGCTGAATTTGTCATGAAAGATTTGACAAATCAATTTCATATTGAAAGCCGTGCTACTTCAAACTGGGAACATGGTAATCCTATCTACCCTGGAACTCAGAAAATTTTCCAAAAGCACAATATTCCCTATGACCAAAATAAATCGTCACAGCAAATGAGCCAGACAGATTTCGAAGCATTTGATGTCATCATTGGTATGGACAGCAATAATATCCGAGATTTACAGAAAATGGCACCAGCACATGCCCAAAATAAGATTTTTCAATTCGCAGAAAAATCCGTACCAGACCCTTGGTATACTGGAGATTTTGACGAAACCTACGAAATGGTAAAGAAAGGTTGCCAAGACTGGTTGGACAGGTTACAGGCATTTGACCAAGAATAAGATTTTTTATGTAATATTTTTGTAATATTTGTAAAAAAATGGTAAACTATTTCTGACTGAACTGATAATTTCTTACTGTATCCTAGAAAGAACTGATTAGCGTCGGTCAAATCCTATGAAAGAGTAAAACGATGAAAGAGTTCAAATTACCTAGTATAAAATGGCATGATATAACAAGTCATTTCACCCGTCCAAAACTTGAAATCCTCTCCCTTATTATCATCCTCATCTGTGCCCTCTCTGTATTTACAGGACGAATTGCCAGCAAGCAAGCCATGACTTTCAATAATGGCGCCCTACAGTACAACGGTTATGTGGTTGCAAATAAAATGAATGGTCAAGGAAAATTGACTTTTGATAATGGAGATGTCTACGAAGGACAATTTACAAATGGAATTTTCCACGGTCAAGGAACCTACACATCTGCAAGTGGGTGGGTTTATACCGGGCAATTTAAAAACGGCTATGCCGATGGAAAAGGAAAATTGACCACCGAAGGACAAGCTACCTACGAAGGAACTTTTAAACAGGGGATTTATCAATATGAAAATTAAATGGTTATCCGTTATACGTGTGATTGGATTAGTCTTTGTCCTACTCTATCATTTCTTTATCAAATATTTCCCAGGTGGCTTTGTAGGGGTTGACCTCTTCTTTACCCTGTCTGGATATTTGACAACCGCCCTTTTGATTGATGAGTTTGCAAAACATAAAAAAATAGATATTGTCAGCTTTTTCAGAAGAAGATTCTATCGGATTCTCCCCCCTCTGGTTTTAACGATTCTTTTGGTTCTTCCACTTGCTCTGCTTGTCCGCAATGATTTCATTGCCAATATCGGCAATCAGATAGCCGCTGCGCTCGGATTCATGACAAACTTCTTTGAAATTCTATCTGGTGGTAGTTACGAGAATCAATTTTCACCTCATCTATTTGTTCATACTTGGACCCTGGCTATAGAAGTTCAGTATTACCTTGTCTGGGCTGGTTTAGTTTGGTATCTGACTCGCATCTCAAAAAGTGTGGGCCAACTACGTGGATCAATTTTTCTAACATCTATAAGCCTCTTCTCGCTAAGTTTTTTAGCAATGTCTATCTCAAGTTTCTTTGTGGATAATTTCTCAACCATTTACTACTCGAGCTTCACACATACCTTCCCATTCTTCCTGGGAAGCATTCTCGCAACCATCGCTGGTATCGGAAATACAACAACTGCCTTCCAGCAACAAGTGAATACATTGAGTATCAAACAAGCTATCGGTCTGTTTCTTGGAGGACTAGGAGTAGAACTTCTTCTTCTCTTTACTCTTCAATTCAGTTCCATCTGGACCTATCTAATTGGTTTTCTTCTATCCAGTTTAGCTACAGCAACTATGATTTTTGCTGCTCGGGTACTTCACGAGAAAACTGAAGATGTCAAAGAACCTGCAATTATCCTCTTCTTTGCAAGTATTTCTTATGGCATCTACCTCTTCCATTGGCCCTTGCTCATTATCTTTACACAATTGACAAATGCCTCTATCGCTGCGGGATTATCCTTTGTTTTTTCTACTATCCTATCAACTATTTCCTTCTATATTCTAGAACCATATATTGCTGGTAAAGTAGGAAGTTTGTTCGGATTACCAATGGACTTAAAACCCTATAAAAAATGGCTTCTTAGCAGCTTTGCTTGCTTGACCACAATTAGCTTAGGTATCTGTCTGTTTGCACCAAAATTAGGAAGTTTTGAACAAGAGAGCATGGTTAGCAATCTTTATCAAGCTCAGACCCAACTAAATACAACACGATCTGCTGCTGAAAACGCTAAAGCTACTAGTTTTGAAATTCAAAAAGGAGTTATCATCTTTGGCGATTCTGTTACTGTTCGCGCAAGTTCTGCCATACAGACCGCGCTACCAGATGCACAGATTGATGGAACTGTCAGTCGAAATCTCTCTGAAATTGCTAAATTGATAAATCTTTATCAGCAAAATAATAGTTTGAAAGAGACTGTAGTTGTAGCCCTAGGTACAAATACTACGGATAATTATCAGGAACTACTAGACCAGCTAGTCAAAGATTTTCCTAAAGGACGGCGCCTTATTTTTGTCACTCCTTACGATGGAAACTTCACTCCGAGCGAATCCATTTCCTATCAAACAGGTCAATACGAAAAAGAATTGGCTGAAAAATATGATTACATTTCCATTGCAGACTGGTATCAAGTTGCAAAGGATAATCCACCAATTTGGTACAATACCGACCTTGTTCATTTCAATCTTGAAAGTAATGGAGGCGAAGTCTTCGCCCAAACGATAAAAAATGCTGTCGAAGCCGTTGCTGATGGCCCAATCAAAAACTAGATTTATACATCATCATCCTCTGAGAATTTCTCGGAGGATTTTTGCACTATTTTCCGATAAGTCCAGCGCGAACTCTAAGAAATTGCGCTGTGCCTAAGCTCAGTCTCAATAAATCTTGTGAAATAAGCCACTTCTACAAAGGACCGCAAATTAAAACTCCTACCTTTTACAGTAGGAGTTGGTGTCAAATTGACTATTTTTGCTTACTTTGGAAACGCCATTCAAAGCGTTTCTGATCGTAAAATGGATACATCATTTGTAAAAGAGTGACAGCAAGTAGCCAACCGCCGATAATATCTGTCGGATAGTGAACCCCAATATAGATACGGGATACAGCTACCAGGACAGCAAGTAGAATCAACACGGCTTGTAGCACCAATCTAGCTATGCCTTTCTTCATCCTCTGGTGAACAATAATAACAACTGCTCCTGCAATCATCATAGTTGATGCAGTATGCCAGCTAGGAAATGAATAACCGATGGTATCAATCAACCATTCAATACTTGGACGCGGACGTTGGTAGACATATTTCAGGGCTGTGGATGCCACACCCATCGCCGCAAAACTAGCAAGTAGGAAATAAGCTTCTATCTTCCATTTTTTATAGTAGTAAAAGATAGCAGCTAGAATTAAGGTAATAGCTAAAATAATAACCGTATTTCCTAAAACAGTAATAGAGGTCCAAAATTGACTGGCTCCACTTGGTAAATTTCCACGAATGGCAGACTGGACAGGCGAGTCAAAACCTGCTAGGGTAGTAGGATAAAATTTTACTACATAGCCCAATATCACAAAGGCCAGAGCAAAAAAAGATGCGTTTCGTAAATAGATTTGTTTATTCTTCATACAATATAGTTTACCTTATAAAGGTTAAACTTTCTTTAAAATAGGTTGGGCTGCTTTGTAACAGATATAAAATATTGCTGAAAGCACAATCCCTTGTAAAAGATTAAAAGGAAGTACCATCATCAAAAGATAGTTAGTCAGACCCAAGATTTCTTTAATATCAAAATTTGCAAAGGCTGCATAGACAGGCACCGCATAAACGTAGTTTAATACCAGCATCACTGCTGTCGAACCAATTGTCGCAACAGAGGCTGCTTTTAAATAATTTTTTATCGCTTGGTCATTTTTCCAGAAATAAGCTACTGCTAAAATGAAAACTGACATAGCTGCAATATTCATCGGTAAGCCAATAATTGTCGATGGTCCCTGATTATTTAAAATCAGTTTGAGAAAAGTTCGTACCAAAAGGATAGCAAAACTAGACTTCATATCTAGAATAAGCAGACCAAATAAAATCGGTACGAGAGACAAATCCACTTCCAGGAAACTGGCTGTTGGAATCAGCGGAAATTTCAAGTACATGAGCAGAAAGGATACTGCTGAGAGAATGGCGATAATCGTCATTTTGCGTGTGTTTGTCATAAGGTTCCTCCAATTTTTGAAAATTGAAGAAGCGTGGAAGAGCAGGCAAAAAGCCTCCACTTCGTCTTCTCCCATCCAGACTTTACTGTCGGTTGTGGAATTGCACCACATCAGCTTTCGCTCGCAGACTACCAACGGACTATTTTGTTCTAATACTGCGTTAGCTCATCTCGACATACATTCAGTATGGTCTTCGATTCGCTGCCTAGTCTTAAAACAAGATAGCCACGTTTTACACTGCCGGTCGGGAATTTCACCCTGCCCTGAAGACTATTTCATCATACCAAAAAAGCCTTGCATTTGCAAGAGCTTGGTAAGTTTTCACTATTTTAACTTGTCCCCATCATAGGTGTGAACCAAATCTAGACCAGCGAACTGTTGCTGCCGAAGAGCCTCATATACAATCATACATGCTGTATTAGAGACATTAAGACTACGCACATGTTCATCATTCATTGGAATACGGATAGCCTTCTCTGGATGTTCACGCATAAAATCTTCTGGCAAGCCCTTATCTTCACGGCCAAATAAGAAATAATGAATGTTCCCATCATTATAGTCTTCATCCGAATAGGTTTTATCAGCAAATTTAGATACTAAGTGAACACGTCCTTGTTTACTGGCATAATCCATAAATTCTGCTAAATTGTCATAGAAGCGAACATCTAACTTATCCCAATAATCTAGTCCTGCACGTTTCATCTTACGGTCATCAATTGGAAATCCCATAGGCTTAATGATATGGAGAGGACTATTGGTTGCAGCACAAGTTCGAGCAATATTGCCTGTATTCTGTGGAATCTGTGGTTCAAATAAGACAATGTGGTTTTTGGCTGTTTCTTCTATATACTCTAATGTTTCAATATTCATAAGGACCTCTCTGGTAACATTTCACTAAATACGAATACCCTTCGAAAATCAAATCCAAACCATGTCAGCTTCATTTTGCCGTATACCATGCTTGTTTTCTAGTTTCTTTTTTTGATTTTCATTGAGTAAAAAGACTCGACTGTCTCCTATGGTAAGAAAGACAAAAAAATAGCCACACTGCCCGGAGTCAAGCTCAGCAAACAGCATGGTGAATGATGATTCATTCACTTAACTCACAACAGGTTTGAGTTAAATCAATGAAATCGTGATACTATTGTAGCTTAAAGAAGGCTGAAAATCAAGAGTTTTGCCCCATTTTTTTCAAATTTTCATAGAAAATGAAAAAGGAGAGCAAATAAACTCTCCTTTCTTACATTTATTCTGCTGCAATCCCTTTTTCCGCAGTCAACTCAAGATTTTCATGGCCTGATTTACTGTCCGAACCGATATAAACATCGTAATATTTAACGCGTTTGTTAACGGCAGTAATACTTTCACGTTCAAAGGTTGGAATTGCAAAGGCTTGTTCGAATGCATATTCTTGCCAAGCTTTGTAGTTTTCAATATTTTTCTGTTCGTCAAATGACTCAGTAGAGGTAATTTTATTTAAAAGTGCTGTGTTTTCATCTGAAACGAAGCGAGTATAGTTGTACATCGCTTCAGGTCCCCACAATGATGTTGGGTCTGGATCTAGACCGGCAATCCAAGCAGCAAGATAAACATCAATCCCCTCATCATTGGCAGCAATTGATTCATAGAAAGTATTGTACTCAATGGTTCTTCCTGTATAGAGTTCCACATTCAAACCAATTTCTTTCCACCATGTAAGGTATTGCTGTACCATGGTTTCTTGCGTTTCGGTTGATTTCTGTGCTGCAACACTGATGGTAAGTGGTTTTCCATCAGCATCTTCACGCATACTGTCTCCATCAACGTCTTTATATCCTGCCTCATCGAGAAGTTTCTTAGCCTTTTCAGGATCATAACTATAGCCAGCTAGTTCTGAATCGTGAACATCTCCAAAGAAAGAGATAATTAGTGAGTTTGTCGGGTGATACAAGCCGTTATATAATTTCTCTCCAATCACCGCATTGTCCAACGCATATCCCATTGCTTGACGCAATTTAACATTATTCATCTTAGCATTAGGATTGGTCACATTTTTACCGCTGGTCTCATCGTACTTACCAAGATTGAAGCCAATATAATTGTAAATACCATCCAGACTACCTAGCAAAGTAATATTTGATAAGTCCTTGTAAGATTCGTACTGGTCTGTTGGCATATCAGCAATATCATAATTGCCTGCTCTCATTTCTGCAACAATCGTATCTGGTGAAACAATATCAATCCTGTAACTATCTAGCTTAACTTTCCCTTTAAAGTAGTACTCATTTGGTACATAGGTCACCGACTCGCCATTGACAATTTCCTTGACCTTATAAGGGCCCATACCGACAACTTTTGCCGTACGAGAATACTCACTTGATTCCCAATCTTTGACTGCAATGTCTTTAAAAATGTGTTTCGGCATGACTAAATAAGGTACTCCCCCACCAGCATACATCATGGATGGAGACATGTCTTTCACTGAGAGAACTACCGTATAGTCATCAACCTTCTTAACGCCTGAAATTTCACTTGCTGTTCCAGCCTGAAATTCTTCAAAACCAATGATATTTGTATAGGTAGTGTCTGCACGAACCCCTGTATAGTCTGGACTAGCTAGTTGTTCGATTGTGAAAATATAATCATCGATGGTGAAGCCTTGCCCATCGGACCACTTATAGTCCTTGCCTGTCAAACTAACGGTAACTGTCTTTGCATCTACATCAAACTCTGCCTTAGCA
Organism: Streptococcus sp. 2018WUSS126; assembly: GCF_044427425.1. NCBI lineage: Bacteria > Bacillati > Bacillota > Bacilli > Lactobacillales > Streptococcaceae > Streptococcus > Streptococcus sp. 2018WUSS126. The sequence goes on from NZ_JAOTGB010000008.1 coordinate 15,822, forward strand.
AGGCCTGAATCGTCTAACTTACGAGCTGAATCATATCCAAACATAGAAATATCAACCATGTCTGCAAAGGTTGAGTCTACCGCCGTTTGCGATAATTCATCAATTAAGATACCGGTCGAAGGTGCCGAAGCTACCAAGGCATATTTTAGACTCCCGCCTTCAATAGTTTGTCCTTCGTTTGTCACTTCTGATTTAAATGTCAGAGCAACATCGCTCGTCTTTTCTTTAGTTTGACAAGCTGTTAACGCTGCAATAGAAAGCAGACCGATACCAGTTAAAGCGATGTTTTTCATTCTTTTCATATCTCTACCCCATTTATTTATTTTGAATAGTATAGCACGATTTAGCATAAATATGCAACTATCTGACCAACAATATTCGCCTTTGAGTACTCTCACTTTCTTCCATTCTAACTAAAAATGATCAGGTATGAAAGTCAAGGCGAGCTCCCCTCATCCCTACTGCTTCTTAGTTTTTAATGATAATCCACTAAGCTCAAGACTCAATGAACTCGGATAAGTATAGTATAGTCTTGTCTGTAATAAAAAGGAGAGTCATTTGGTTTATCTTTGATTACTTTGTTAAATGGCAGACTGTACTTCACGATTGCTACCTAGTATCGTAAGTACAATGTTCAGCCTTCAGAGGCTCCCAAACCTTTTGAGAGAGTACTAAAGGCAACCTAAAAACCTATATTTATACAGAACAAAAAGTAGGTTGCCCTACTTCTGCCTATTTCTTTTCAGACTAAACCTGTCCGGGACAGGATCTTCTCCCCCTTCTACAAAAGGATGGCAACGCCCAATACGAGCCAGGCCCATCAAAAAGCCCTTGAGTCCATGTTTTTGTAAGGCCTCGATCATATAAGCCGAACAAGTCGGACGGTAGCGACAAGAGGGCGGAAAAAGGGGAGAAATAAATTTCTGATAGAATCGGACCAAGCCGATCAAGAGTCTAGTCATTATTTTTTAACTGGCTTAGTAACAGCCAGAGTATGTAGCTTACTGATGTCTTTCTTGTTGAGCTTGCGGTATTCTCCTGGACGTAGGCCGGTCAAGTCAAGATTACCAAAGCGAGTACGAGACAGCTTATCTACCTGCAAGCCGACAGCCTCAAACATCTTCTTAACCTGGTGGTTTCGACCTTCATGGATTGTTAATTCTACAACTGAGCGGTTCTTAACAGGGTCCACCTTGATAATCTCATACACCGCAGGCTTGGTCTTTTTGCCATCAATGACAACACCACGGGTCAAGGGACGCAAGACTTCCTTGTTGGCAACCCCTTTGACACGCGCCAAGTAAACCTTATCAATCTCGTTACGTGGGTGAATCATCTCATCTGTAAAATCACCGTCATTGGTCAAAATCAAAACCCCAGATGTATCCCAGTCCAAACGACCAACAGGATAAATCCGCTCCTTAACTGTTGGCAACAAGTCCACAACCGTCTTTCTTCCCTTGTCGTCTGACACACTAGAAATAACACCTCGTGGTTTATTGAGGAGATAGTAGACCTTCTCTTCGTTATAAATTGGTTGTCCCTCAACCTCTACCTTATCACCCGATTTGATAACTGTCCCTAGCTCACGAACAACCTGACCATTTACAGTAACTAGTCCTTGTTTGATTAGTTCTTCTGCCTTACGACGACTGGCAACTCCAGCATGGGCAATGTATTTATTAATTCTCATTTTCTAACTCATTTCTTTCTACGAATAGCTCTGTTTCTTCTTGAATCAAATCTATTTCAGACACATCAGGCAATTCTTCTAGACTATTAATTCCCATGTAATCCAGGAAATAATCCGTCGTCACATAGAGATTTGGTCTACCAAGAACCTCTTTCTTACCGTTCTCACGAATGAGGTCAAAGACCTGCAACTTACTGATGGCACCGCTGGAATTGACCCCACGAATATCATCAACTTCAATCCGAGTAATGGGTTGCTTATAGGCTACGATTGATAAGGTTTCCAAAAGAGCCCGTGACATAGTCTGATTGATTGGTGTTTTGGCATAGATTCGCAAAAGATTTGCATATTCTTTTTTAGTAACCAACTTGTAGCGGTTGGAGGATTCTAGGATGGCTAAGCCTGAGGCTTTGTCTGCCATATACTTCTCACCAAGTTTCTCTAACTGCTGGCTGACAGCTGTCGGCTGCATTTCCAACATCTCTGCCAAATTTCGTAACGTCAAGCCATCCTCACCTGCCACAAAGAGCAGGACTTCGATTTCAGCTAAGCGATTCATCTTCACTCCTTACTAGATAAATATCTCCAAAAGTCTCTGTCTGTTCCAAGACGATTTCATGAACCTTGACCAATTCCAAAGTCGCAAGGAAGATCGTAATCATTTCATTGACATCTTGACTTTCTTGAAAAAGCTGACGGAGTTCAAGGCGTGGACCAGTCTCGAAACGACTGCGAACAAAGTCCATCATGTCTTCGATTTTATATTCATCACGGGCAATGGTCGTATGAGACTGACGGAGGCTTGCCTGTTTTTCAGCCATGACCTTAGAAAAAGCCAGGAAAATATCAATGACGGTCTTATCCTTGGCTAGCTGAACATCTTCATAAATCAAGTCCAGCTTGGGTTTTGAAAAATAGTTCGCCCGTTCATCATGTTGCTCCCCTAATTTCTCACTGAGAAGTTTGAACTTGCGGTATTCTTCCAACTGGTCCAAAAGGTCCATTTCAGGATCATCTTCGGGATCAATTTGCTCAACAACCTTCGGTAATAACCGACGACTTTTGATGACCATCAGCTGACTAGCCATGAGCATATATTCTCCCGCTACCTCTAAACGCATGGCTTGCAAGGTAGCAATGTAGGCTAAATATTGCTCGATAACCTCTGTAATCGGAACCTCGTAAATATCTACTTGATACTTGGACACCAGGTGTAGCAGGAGATCAAGTGGCCCTTCAAAATCTTTTAATTTTATATCCATTATCTAAATTTTTCCAAACTCATGCTTGTTTTCAGTCCCAACTGCTTGGCGATTTGGTCCAAGGATTTTCCTTCGTCTATCTGTTTTAGAATATACTGTTCTCGTAATTTTTGGGCTGTCCAATCAGGCTTGCCAATGGACTGGACAAATTCTGTCAGACGATTAAAGAACCATTGACGAGAATAGGTCTGTCCCTTCTTGTCAAAAACATAAATTCCTGTCAAATGCCCTTCCAAATAAACAAGTAATTCCTTGGACAAGGTTAGGACGCGCTTAGTCGTCCCTTTCTCAACTGTCAGGACTTGAAAATCCAGATTGACCTGCTGACTAGTCAGCTCTGCTATTTCACTAGGAGTCAGCCCCAGTAAGGCAATCAAAAGAGCAATCAGTTGCCCATCAAGCCAAGGACTTTCTTGAAAGAGGAGAGTTAAATCCTCACGCTCCAGCTTCTTTTTGACGCTGGCTGGACCTGACATCGTTTGCAATTTATAAAAACGATCCAGGAGATTATTTTCATAAAGAAAGTAGAGAAATTGATTGACCGCTGACATTTTTCTTTTCTGAGCAGCAGGTTTCAAGTCTAGAAGAGACTGCTGATAGACCAAAAGAGACTGTTGGCTAATCTCCCCCTTTGTTACTGTCACAAATTGCTGCAGGTCGTAGGTATAGGACTTTTGGCTGTTGACACTGACCTTTTTACTCTGGATAAAAGATTCAATCGCCTGCTTCATTTCTTGCCTTCTTTTGATGCTAGGGGGAAATTATGCAAGAGAGCATTGATTGCCTTTAAGATGGATTTTCGTGTAATGATTCCCATAAATTCTCTATTTTCCCCAAGAACGGGTAAGAAAGATTGATCTACTAGCTTGCGCATCACTTCTGTCAAATCATAATCCAGACCAACAGTCTCTTCATCTGTCTTTACAATCACAGAAATATCTCTGTTTAACTCGTCATCCGATAGTTCATTTTCAGCTTGATATTTAATGATTTCCGTCAAGCCGATGGTGCCGAAGAAACGACCGTCTTCTGTTACCACAGGTACGCGTGAATAGGTCATGTGACTGAGTAACAGTTTTGCATGGTCAATATTATGCGTATCAATAATTACTGCCAATTTATCCGCTGGTGTCAAGAAAGTTTCTTCCTGATCCAATAAAAAGGCTTCAAATTCTCTTGCAATCATCTTGAAATATCCTTTGTCAATGCTGGGTAAAGTTGGTGCTGTCGATTGTAGTAATCCACATGGAAGTGATCATCATAGATGGTCACAAGAGCATAGAGACATTCTCTGACCAAACCACGAGGTTGACTAACGGAGCCAGGATTGAGGAAGAGGGTCTTGCCACGCACTTCGGCATCAGGCACATGCAGATGCCCATACAAACAAATATCCGCATCAACTTCCTGAGCCCAATAATCCAACCGTTGCCAGCCGTAATTAATGCCATAAAGATGACCATGAGTCTGAGCGATAGTCACACCATCCAATTGAGTAATGAGCTGGTCAGGGTAACCACCAAAGTAGTCGCAGTTACCATTGACAACATATATTCCCTCCCAGAGACTATCTTGACTATCCAGCTCCGAATCACCATTGTGAAAGATGGCATCGACCTTCCCAAGATAATGATGTTTAATCTCCTCTACAATCTGTCTATCTCCATGAGAGTCGCTCATGACTAGGATTGTTTTGCTTGCTCCTGCCATACTGGAAATGCCTCCACTAATTTTTCTAGTGCTTGTGCACGGTGGGAAATCTTATTTTTTTCTTCTAAGGTCAATTCTGCCGAGGTCTTGCCTGTTTCGCCTACGAGGAAAAGTGGATCATATCCAAACCCGTTTTCCCCACGGAGTTCCATACCGATAAAGCCTTCCCAGTCCGCTTCGACAACCAAACTCTCACGATTTGGAGCAGCCATAACTAGGGTACAATGGAATTGAGCAGAACGATCTTTCAGTTCAAATACCATGGCCAACTCGTGCAAGAGCTTGGCATTATTGAGCTCATCTGTGGCATCTGGACCTGAAAAACGTGCAGACCAAACTCCTGGCAAACCACCTAAAGCATCAACCTTCAAACCCGAATCATCTGCCAAGACCATCTTACCTGTCAGCTCTGCTATGGTTTCAGCCTTGAGCCTTGCATTTTCCTCAAAGGTCATACCTGTTTCTGCTACATCTGGCAGGTCAGGATAATTGTTAAGGTTCTCGACCTGGTAGCCAAAGCGCTCAAAAAACTTACGGAATTCCTTAGTCTTACCTTCATTTTTTGTAGCGATCAAGATGGTATCTCCCACGCTTGCCAATCCCTTGTCTTGACCGAAGAAATCTGCCGTGCTAACCCCTGCTTGGGGCAGATGAACCAAGAGAAGCTTGTCATTTTCTGTTACCAGAATAGCTCCTTGATGTTGAAGAACTTTGAACTGGCGATTGTTTAACTCATTCAAAATATCACAGGCAAATTGAAAGAGGGCAAATTCAGACTGAAGTTTGATCACTTCAATGTTGACACACTGGTTGAAGTTGTCATCTTCATAATTACCTGCAATCAGTTTATCAAACAACTGACCAATCTGGTAAATTTCCTGCTCTCTTCCATTTTCTCCAAAGGAACCAAATAGGTTGGCAAAACTAGCCTTTCCGATAAACCAATTGTGTTCATCTCTGTATTCGTATATCTTGTCTGTCATAGTTCTACATGCTCCACATGAATATCAATGCCCATCCAGCTTTCAGCTATTTCTTTAAAAGCTGCCGGACTAGCTGTTGTGTAAAATCTGTGCTGAATATCCTTTTCGGTTCGGCTGCGGTTGATTTGAAAATAATTTAATAAAACAGAAATATCTCGCGCACACTCTGCACCACTATCGATCAACTTGACCTCCTTGCCCATGGCATTCTGGATGATGGGGCGAAGCAGAGGATAATGGGTGCAGCCCAAAACCAAGGTGTCCACTTTCCCAACGAGTGGTCGAAGTGTCTCATAAACAACCTTTTTGGCAAGACTGGATTGGTGGCTATTGGACTCAACCAGAGGGGCAAACTTGGGACAGGCCAAACTGTCTACCTGCGTTTCCGGAGAAAGGGCCTGAATTTTTTCACGATAGATATCGGATTGAATAGTCATAGCCGTTCCTAAGACACCAACCTTACCAGTTTGCGTTGCCTTGATAGCTGCCGAAGCACCTGGTAAAATAACACCCAAAACAGGAATATCCAACTTTTCCTTGACTTCTTCCCAGGCTACCGCTGTTGCCGTATTGCAGGCAAAGACAATCATTTTTACATTTTTTGTCACAAGGAAATTAACCAACTGCCAAGTATATTCTCTGATTTGTTCTGCTGGACGGGGGCCATAAGGTGCCCGTGCCGAGTCCCCGATATAAACGATTTCTTCATGGGGAAGTTGGCGCATTAACTCACGCGCAACCGTTAATCCCCCCACACCTGAATCTAAAAAACCTATTGGTCGATTATCCATAATACTGAGAATAGCCAGAAAATCTGACTAGCCTTTCTTTTCTACTCAAAAAATGGGATCTGGGAATGAATATCCCAGTCCCAGTTTGATTATTTTTTCTTGCTTGCCACTTTTTGTTGGCTCTTGATTTGGCGAAGTACTTGTTGTACTTTTGCTTCGCTTGGTTTTTGACCCATTTGGCTCATCATCAAACGCAAAGCATTTTCATCCAAAACTGGCTTGTCAGCAATGTAGTTTTCCACCTGTCTACGTGACAAGTAAATACCCAAGGCCACACCACCTGCAAATGCCAATACAATAAGTAAAATTGCTAAACCTAAGTTCATTTGTCAATCTCCTGACTCTTCTAAAAATAATTCATTCGGAATTGCCCTGCGACAATCTCTTAATGAATCTATTATACCAAATTCAGCAGGCTTTTCCAAGACTTACCTGTCAAATTCAAAACCGTAAATGGTTGCGAAATAGTCCTCAGGTGTTTCAGCTCGACGAATCATACACGCTGTGCCATCTTCCTGTAAAAGAATTTCAGAGGAACGCAGACGACCGTTGTAGTTGTAGCCCATGGAGAAGCCGTGGGCCCCACTGTCATGAATGACCAAGGTGTCTCCTACTTCGGCCCGTGGTAATTCACGGTTGACCGCAAACTTGTCGTTGTTTTCACAGAGGGAACCTGCCACATCCACCACTTCGATTGGGGCATCTGGGCGCGTGATGTTGGTGATATGGTGGTAGGCGCCATAGAAAGCAGGACGCATGAGGTTGGCTGCCGATGCATCGACACCAATATAAGTCCGATAGGTTTCCTTACGATGAAGCACCTTTGTTATCAAGTGACCGTGTGGCGCCAACATAAAGCGTCCCAATTCCGTAAAGATTTTTATATGTCCCATACCAGCTGGCGTGAGAATTTCCTCATAAACCTTACGGACACCCTCACCAATGACAGCAATGTCGTTTGGTTCTTGTTCAGGACGATAGTTGACACCAATCCCACCTGATAGGTTGATGAAGTCCAAGGTCACACCTGTTTCCTCACGGATTTCCAAGGCCAATTCAAAGAGTTGACGAGCTAAGACAGGATAATAGTCATTTGTTACTGTATTCGAAGCTAAAAAGGCATGAATACCAAACTGCTTTACACCCAGTTCTTTCAGCTCCTTATAGCCTTTCATGAGCTGGTCTTTGGTCATCCCAAACTTAGACTCTTCTGGATGGTCCATAATATCCGTTCCCAGCGAGAAGACTCCTCCAGGATTGTAACGGAGGCAGACCGTTTCTGGGATACCAGCAACGTTTTTCAAAAACTCAATATGCTCATAGGCATCAAGGTTAATGGTCGCCCCAACTTTTCTGGCATAGACGAATTCTTGAGCTTGGGTATCATTGGATGTAAACATGATGTCTTTAAAGCCCAATTTTTCACTCATCAGCACTTCTACATCCGTTGCACAGTCCACTCCACAGCCTTCTTCTTGAAGAATTTTTAAAATAGCTGGAGTTGGAGTCGCCTTGACCGCAAAATATTCCTTAAAGCCCTTGTTCCATGAAAAAGCCGCATTAAGGGCACGTGCCTTCTCACGAATGCCTTTTTCATCATACAAATGGAAAGGAGTTGGAAATTGCTCCGTAATGGTATCCAAAATTTCTTTACTAACAAATGGTGTCTTGGTCATGTCGCTACCTCATCAAATATTTTTCCTATTATATCACAAATATGTGAGGAACTGTAGCTTTCAACTCCACCAAATACTTGCAAAATAAATTACGAGCGTTATAATGTGAATATCATTAAAAAAAGGAGTAATATATGTCAACATTAGATTTTGATTTTACAGAACGCTTGTATGCCAACTATCTAGCTAATCCAAGCCTACAGGCAACCGAAAATGCCGTGAGCCACAACGGACTTTTGAAATCCTTAGAAACACGCCAAAGCGCCATCGACAATGACTATGTCTTTTCAATCGACTTGACCAAGGGCGCTGTTTCAAACCAAAAGGCTTCTGGACGTTGCTGGATGTTTGCTGCATTGAATACCTTCCGCCACAAGCTCATCTCAGACTTCAAGCTGGAGAATTTTGAGCTATCACAGGCCCATACCTTCTTTTGGGATAAATATGAAAAGTCCAACTGGTTCCTCGAACAAATCATTGCTACAGCTGACCAAGAAATTGGTAGCCGTAAGGTAAAATTCTTATTGGATACCCCTCAACAAGATGGCGGTCAATGGGATATGGTTGTTGCCTTATTTGAAAAATATGGTGTAGTACCGAAATCTGTCTATCCAGAATCTATCTCATCCAGTGCCAGCCGTGAGCTCAATCAGTACCTTAACAAATTGCTCCGTCAAGATGCACAAATCTTGCGAGACCTCCTTGCCAAAGGAGCTTCATCAGAAGAAGTTCAAGTACAAAAAGAAAACTTACTTCAAGAAATCTTTAACTTCCTAGCTGTCAACCTTGGACTCCCTCCTCGCAGCTTTGATTTTGCATATAGAGATAAAGACAATGTCTATCACCGTGATACAAATGTGACACCTCAGGCATTCTATGAGAAATACGTTGGTTTGAAGTTATCTGACTATGTCTCCATTATCAATGCTCCTACAACTGACAAACCCTACAATAAATCTTATACAGTCGAATTGTTGGGGAACGTTGTTGGCGCCCCTGATGTCCGCTACCTCAATGTAGAAATGAACCGTTTTAAAGAACTGGCTATTGCCCAACTCAAAGCTGGTGAATCCGTTTGGTTTGGTTCCGATGTCGGTCAAAGTAGCAATCGTCAAACTGGTATTATGGCAACCAACACCTACGACTTCTCTTCAGGTCTGGGTATCCATTTCCATCAAGACAAGGCTGGAAGATTAGACTACTCCGAAAGTTTGATGACTCACGCTATGGTCTTAACTGGAGTTGATTTAGACGACAATGAGCAACCTCTCAAATGGAAAGTAGAAAACTCTTGGGGTGACAAGGTTGGTGACAAGGGATACTTCGTCGCATCAGATAGCTGGATGGACGAGTACACTTATCAGATTGTTGTCCGAAAAGAATTCCTCACACCAGAAGAACTAGCAGCTTATCAAGCTCAACCACAAGTCCTTGCCCCATGGGATCCAATGGGAGCTCTAGCATAACAAACGACATATAAAAAAAGAGGGCACCCCTCTTTTTTATATGTCATAATTAGTCTCTACTCAAACCACCAAAGATACGGAGTAAGTTGAGGAAGAGGTTGATGAAGTCAAGATAGAGCTGAAGCGCCATGGATACGACCCAACCTTGGCCAACATTACCACCAGTTTGTTCGAAAACATTGCGGATACGTTGGTTGTCATAAGCAATCAAACCTGAGAATACCAAAACAGAAATGATAGACATCATAAAGCTTAGACCTGAGCTACGAAGGAAGATATTAATAACACTTGCAATAATAATTCCCCATAGAGCTGCACGCAATGCCTGAGCCATACCAGAAAGATCCTTCTTCGTTGTCATCCCAATTACAGCCATGATAGCAAACATGAGAGCCGCTGACACGAAGGCGAGTACAACTGTTTCGCTAGTATAGAACATCAAAATCATGCTGATGGTAATCCCATTTGTTACTGAGTAGGCAAGAAACATTGGTAGAGCAATTGGACTATTTTTAGCTGCCATTGCTGAAGCAGAAACAACCAAGGCAATCTGACCAATCATAATCAGCATCATGATGATGGAACCTGCACTCAGCAGACTAAGCAATAAAGATTGAAAGACGGTCACAGCCAAGAATGAAACTAGAGCTGATAGACCAATTCCCATGGCAACCACACCATAAATTTTACCGAAGAAACGGTTGAGGGCGGTATTATCCACCTGATTAATAATAAATGAATCGTTATTCATACTATTCTCCTTTAAATCATTTTATTGAAACCGAAAGACCTTACGATTTTTCCACTTGTGTTGTAAGGGCAGACTCCACTCTCTCACAGCCCAATACTTATCCACACATGTCACAATCCAGGATTCCTTGTAGCGAGGAGGAGCGATTGTCGCACCAAACATATGCTTCACAATGATGTCTTCTTCTAGTTTATTGAGTTGAATGAGTTTCTGAGCATTGCGTTTAGCAATTCGTGGATGAACCCAAGCATGGCTCTTGTTGAATTTGGTATCTCTCCAATCATAGAAGAATAAATCATGCAATAGACCACCACGAGCTGTTGACTTGGCATCCCAACCAAATTTTTTCGCAATCTTATAACTTGTATAAGAGACATTGATGGAATGTTCCAAGCGCGTGGAGTAATAATGATGAGGAATTTTCCCCAATTTTTGCACCTTGGGTGTGGCAATCAAGTGCCCCACGTAATGCATGTATTCTTTATCTTGTTTATATGCAACCATTCGTTAACCTCGTTGGAATATTATACCACACTATAGTACATTTGGCTTAAATAAAGCTAAACAATAGAATGCCCGCCGCAATGGCTACATTGAGGCTTTCCGCCTGCCCTGGCATGGTGATGTGGACAAGTTGATCCGCCTCATCGGCTACAAAAGTTGAAATTCCTTGACCTTCATTTCCCATGACCAAGGCAAAACTCGGATTTGGCGTAATTTCCTTATAGTCAACCGACTGACTAGAGAGGGTTGTTGCCAAGATTTGTATCTGATTGCTTTTTAAAGCCGAAAAAATAGCGGTCATCGGCATCCGATAAACTGGCAAGTGGAAATGACTCCCTTGCATGGAACGCAGAACTTTCATATTGTAAATATCTGCCGACTTATCCGATAGAAATACTCCATCAAAACCAGCTGCATCAGCTGTACGAATCATGGTACCAACATTTCCAGGGTCCTGCACATCCTCCAGAACCAAAAATTTTCCTGTTAAGACATCGGGTAAGGTCTGATTTGGTAAGGACAGTTGAGCTACTACCCCTTGTGGTGTCCGTGAGTCTGCCAAATCCTGCATAATATCTGAACTGACAACTGTTACATTGGATAAACCAGCAACCCGATGAACATGTTCTTCTGATACCAAAATATGTTCAATAGGTACTTTGGCTGCCAAAGCCTCCTCCAACAAATGCCAACCTTCAATCAAATAAGAAGAAGTACGGTATTTTTTCTGTTGTAATTTCTTAACCTGCTTGACCAAATGATTGGCCTTTGAGCGAATGATCTCCATGAATGCCCCTTTTTCTTTTACTGCTCAGCAACTTCAATTTTCCAACGGCTAAATCAATTATCTTGATTTTTGAACAGTCTTACCCAACCATGATATAATAAAGTAAATGTCTTGTCAAAAGGAGAAACTTATGCGAAAGGTAAAAATGATTGCATCTGGTCGTGTGCAAGGAGTCGGCTTTCGTTGGTCTGTTCAATTTTTAGCTGTGGAAATAGGCGACATCTACGGCAGAGTTTGGAATAATGATGATGGAACTGTCACCATTTTAGCTCAGTCAGATAATGCTGAGAAGCTCAGCCATTTTATCCATGAAATTCGGAAAGGGCCTTCTCGTATGGCCAAAGTCACCTATCTCGATGTCACCCTAGCCAACTTCGAAGACTATAAGGATTTTCAGGTGGCTTATAGATAAAACTTGTATATTTTGAACAAAAAAAGTAAAATAGAGAGTATACTGAAAAAAACAAAGGAACGAGAAAAATTGAAAAATAAACGTCTACTCATGTTGTCAGGCATGGCCTTATCAACACTTATTTTCTTATCTGGTTGTGTTCAAACTGATAAAAGCGGAAATCCTACAGGTCTCATTTGGGATTGGTTGGGACAACCAATGTCCAACTTAATTCGCTTCTTTGCAGAAGATCAAGCTCTAGGATTTGGTCTTGCTATTATCATCGTCACCTTATTGGTTCGATTCATCATCCTCCCATTGGGAATTTACCAATCTTGGAAAGCTGCTATCCAATCTGAGAAGATGAATTATCTCAAACCGATTTTAGGCCCAATCCAGGAGCGCATGAAAAATGCAAGCTCTCAAGAAGAGCAACTTGCTGCGCAACAAGAGTATTTTGCAACTCAAAAACAATACGGTGTGAGCATGCTCGGCGGAATCGGTTGTTTGCCGATGCTGATTCAAATGCCATTCTTCTCTGCGATCTACTTTGCGGCTCGCCACACACCAGGAATTTCTGAAGCCACTTTCCTTGGTATTAATTTAGGTTCAACTAGCCTGATTTTGACAGTCGTTGCTGGTATTTTGTACTATGCCCAATCGCTCTTAATGCAAGTCGGTATGGATGAAGAACAGAAAAAACAAATGAAAACCATGGCTCTGATGAATCCAATTATGATCATGATGTTCTCATTCGGGTCTCCTGCTGGAGTGACTCTCTACTGGGTTGTCGGTGGTCTCTTCGGTATTCTTCAACAAGCTATTACAAACTTCATTTTGAAACCTCGTATTCGTAAACAAGTGGAAGAGGAATTCAAAAATATCACAGTGACAGCAACTCCTCGTAAAACAAAGGATGTTACTCCAACTGCTTCAGCAGTCATTGAAGGAAAAACAAACAATAAGAAGAAAAATCGTAATTCTGGAAAACAACGTTCTAGATAATAATACTCATTTAAAATCAAAAATAGCCACCTACCACTCCAAGTGGATATGGAGCGTTTCGATTTTGTTATTTTTTTAGAAGAAAACAGCTACTTGAAATCCACAATCCTCAACTCAAACTTATAAATTAAGGTTTCACATGTTATAAGTAGCTTAGATTTGCTATTTTTGATTTTTATTGAGTATAAATACTAAAAGATTGGGATTCCCAATCTTTTTTAGTACCTTCGCGAATAAAAAGAGAGAATCTTTCGACTCTCTCCACACCTTATTTCGTTTTTTCAACCTTCAAGATTTTTACATCATAGCTACCAGCAGGCGTTTCAATTGTTGCAACATCTCCTGTTTTTTTACCAATCAAAGCATGACCAATTGGGCTTTCATTTGAAATCTTGTTTGCAAAGGCATCTGCACCTGCAGCACCAACGATATGATAGACTTCTTCCTCAGTCTCATCAACTTCTTGAACAGTCACAGTCTTACCAATTGCCACTTCATCCGCAGCAACTGCATCACTGTTTACGATTTCAGCATAGCGAATTTTTGTTTCGATTGTTGAGATTTGACCTTCAACAAAAGCCTGTTCATCTTTAGCTGCTTCGTACTCAGAGTTTTCTGAAAGGTCTCCGTAAGAACGAGCAATTTTAATACGTTCAACAATTTCTGGTCGACGAACTAGCTTTAGTTCCTCTAGTTCTTTTTCTAATTTTTCCTTTTCTTCCAAGGTCATTGGATATGTTTTTTCTGCCATTTGTCTTTCCTTTTCTTTTATTTTTCATGAAAACAAAATTATGTGGAAAACCACATAATTTTGTTGTAAGAATTTACTCATTATTAAGATGTGCATTTACATACTTAGCAACGTTTTTGTTATGTTCATCAATATTATTTGTAAAGTAAACATTTCCAGTTGTAACATCTGCTACAAAGTAAAGATAGTCTGTTGTGTTGGCATTAATCACTGCTTCGATAGCCGAAAGGCTTGGACTATCCACTGGTCCAGGCATCAATCCTGGTGTCCAATAAATGTTGTATGGTGACTCAATTGATGTATCAATCGCTACATCTTCTGCCAGAGTTGTTTCTTGACCAAGTTTACCCTGCGCATACAAGATGGCAATATTGGATTGTAGAGGCATTGCTGCATTCAAGCGGTTAAAGAAGACACTTGCAATGTTTCGACGATCTTCATCAGTAGAACCTTCTTTTTCAACCAAAGATGCCAAGGTAAGAACTTCATTTACAGTCAAATTCTTAGCAGTAATCGTTTCATAATATGGTTGTAAACGATTATCCATCGCGGCAATCATTTGCTCAACGAGCTCTTCGATAGTTGTTTCATCGCTGTATTCATAAACCGCTGGGAAGAGGTAACCTTCCAACTGATAAATAACTCCACTATCAGCAGCTGGTAGGCTGGCAAACAATTTTGGATAGGTAGCAACCATTCGATTAATAAAATCTTGGTTGGTTACAGTAGCCATAAACTGTTCTGCAGTAAATGGTGTTTTATCGTTCTTATCTTTTGTATTAGTATTGTCTGTAATAGCCTGAGCAATTTGTGTTAACGTATACCCTTCAACAATCAAAACCTTCCCTGCGGCTTCTTTTTGAGCTGTCGGAGTTCCGCTTTCTTGAAGTGCTTTGGCGATGTCATCCACAGACATATTCTGTTTCAAATTATAAAAACCACTTTGGAAATTATTATAACTCTTAATTTTAGAGTAGTAATTAAAAATAGTAGCATTCTTAATCAACTTGTTGTCAACTAAAATTTTACCAATTTCTAAAGTTGAAGATCCTTCTGGAATCTCTACCTGAATAGTTTCTGTAGCTTTTGCATTAACTGGTTCCAGACTAGATTTTACCCACATATAACCAGTAACACCTGTCGCTAGAACTGCCACTACAACAATTGACATGATAACAGAGACAATGTGTTTAGCGGCGTTATCTTGTTTTTTACGACGTTGCTTGCTTGTTCTGTGGGTTGTTCTTCTTCTGGGTTGTGTTTCCTGCATCTGCTTGTCTACTTCTGGAACAATAGCCGTTGTCTTTGGAGCAATAATAGTTTCCTCTAGCGAGATGATTTCTGTATCACCAGTCACAGCTGACACGTCTTCCGTTGGAAATTCCAAAAATGTATCTTCTAAAGGAGAATTTCCCGGAAGGACAGACTCTACTGGCTCAGAAACTGACGAGCTTGATGGCACTTCATCAAATCCTGCCGTATTAGCAGCCACAAGATTCCTTAATTTCTCCAAGTTTCGTTCAACAGTATCTTGTGGAACTGGACTTGGAACGACTTCTTTTTCAATCACAAAAGTCTCTGGAGTAGCCAAAGTTTCTGATGTTGGCTCTTCGATACTTTCCGTCATCACTTCTGATTCTTGCTGTTCTTCTGACAAGTATGAATCAGGAAAGGCAATCCCTTCTACTTTTACAATTTCAGTCTCTCTATGGGGGGCTTTTTCTTCGGCAAGACTAGGCTGGAGCTCGTTGATAACTTCATTACGCTTATCAACAAGAACATCCGCTGATTGTTCCGCCAAACGTTTCACCTTCAATTCTTCCAAATCTCGTAAAATTTGATCGCGGAAGCTTGAAGACTGCGTGTTTTTTTCATTCGTATCCTTTGTCACGCTGTTACTCCTTTCACACAGTTACTATACATTATATCTTAAAGGCTTATGAATTGCAAGAACTTCCCTTTCTACAAGGCTTTCCAGTACATATCACTCCACATTTGTCCTCCAAATTGCGACAAGGAGGGGCCAAAGTCTTCAAACTGGTTCATTTCATAGTAGCCAATCAAATACTCCTTACAGGTCAGGGAAACTCCTTCAAATCCTCCCGCTAAAGCCACTTCTTTTATGGCTGCCAACAAGAGAGTTCCCACTCCCTGTCCCTTATAGGTATCCGCTACGGATAGACTGGCAATAGCTAGGTGACTGCCTGTCGGCATGTCACTCTCTGTCAAGTAAAAAATATCGTCCGTAACAGTCTGCGAAACAGAAGGACAGGATAATAAATATCCTGCTATTTCCCCATCGTGTTCCATTATTAAACAGGTTTTACTCAAAGCATTCAGATAAATGGCAAGAACAGACTCAGCTATTTGTTCTTCTTTGGAAAAATTGGCATTTTCAATCAAAACAACTTGTTCTAAATCCGAAGGAGTAGCAAAACGAATTTCCATAATTTTCTCCCTTATATAGCGGAAAAACAGGGGCCATAGGCCTCCGTCTTTCTTTTTATTGGACGTTATTTGTAAGATTTGACAAGAGTCTTTCGAAGGAATATTCATAGGACTGAATATCACCAGCTCCCATAAATACATATACTGCATTGTCATGGTCTAAAAGTGGTGAAGTATTTTCAACTGTAACAAGTCCACCTTTTTTGTTGATTTTAGCCGCCAAATCTTCTACCTTAACCTGACCATTGTCTGTTTCACGCGCTGAGCCATAAATTTGAGCAAGGTAAACTGCATCTGCTCCATTCAAAGCATCTGCGAACTCATCAAGAAGCGCAATGGTTCGAGTGAATGTATGTGGTTGGAAGATGGCTACCAACTCCTTACTAGGATACTTCTGACGTGCCGCATCAATGGTTGCAATGATTTCCGTTGGATGGTGAGCAAAGTCATCAATGATAACAGTATCATTGACAATTTTCTCCGTAAAGCGACGTTTGACACCTCCAAATGTCTTCAAGTGTTCTGCAACCAGTTGCAAATCAAAGCCCGCAATATAGAGGTTGGCAATAACAGCTGTTGCATTCATCACATTATGCTTACCAAAGGTTGGAATTTGGAATTCTCCCAACTCTTCTTCACCATGGCGAACTTTGAATTGTGAGCCACTTGTAGAAGGCTTCAAGTCATAGGCAACAAAATCATTATTGTCTTCCAAGCCATAATAGTAGATTGGAGCATTTGCCGTGATACGACGAAGTTGCTCATCTTCACCAAAAACGAAGAGAGCTTTTTTTACTTGCTTCGCATAATCATTGAAAGCATTGAAAACATCCTCTAGACTAGTGAAATAATCTGGATGGTCAAAATCAATATTGGTAATGATGCTGTATTCAGGATGGTATGGGGCAAAGTGACGTTCGTATTCATCGGATTCGAACACAAAATACTGAGCATTTGCCGAACCGCGACCAGTACCATCACCAATCAGGAAGGAAGTATCTGTGATATTGCGCATAACATGTGCCAATAATCCCGTTGTAGAGGTCTTACCATGGGCACCAGCAACACCGAGGCTCGTAAAACCTTTCATAAATTCACCTAGAAATTCATGGTAACGTTTGTAGGTATAGCCTTGGGCATCAGCATAAGCGATTTCCACATTGTTATCTGGACGAAAAGCATTACCAGCAATCAATTCGACATCTGCTGTAATATTTTTCTCATCAAATGGTAAAATCTGAATCCCAGCTTGTTCAAGCCCGCGTTGTGTAAAGTAGTATTTCTCTACATCACTACCTTGAACCTTATGCCCCATTTGATGCAACATAAGAGCAAGTGCGCTCATACCTGATCCCTTAATTCCGATAAAATGATAGGTTTTTGTCATGTTATTCCTCTTCTATATGTGTCAAATTCAATTCTTGTGCCACTTGGCGATCTCGTTGTTGTCTGCGCTCAGGATAATTGTAGACCTGACTCTTTCTTAAAAAGTCATACGAATTTTTCTTTATAACCTGTTCCTGTTCTCTATCTTCTTTCTTCAAAGAATAGACAGCTGGCATATCAGCGAGAATATAGTCTGTCTGACGTAAGTTGTCCGCCAAACGTGTCAACCGCCCCGCCTTAGATTCAGTTATTGCAACGACAGGAGGTTTCACCACAACTTTAGCTGGTGCTGGTTTTTCATCTCTTAAGTAGGTTGCTGATCGTTTTTTCTTCAAGTCTTCTCTAGCCTGTTCACGAGCCAACTGCCCCTGTGTTTTCACTGGAGAAGGCTTCGTTTTAGTCTGTTGCTGAAGGCGTTCCTTGCGCGAATAATGACTTGGCTTAGCTTCAAACAGAGGAGGCAGGAGCTCATCTTCCGTTTGTGCTACTGGTTTTGTCGACGCAACTCGCTGTGAATCGGTAGACCAGCTAAATTCCTTTTCTTGATAAGGTCCTCTGATATTGCTAATCAGGTCGCTCTCATCATATAAACTCATAATTGGATTTTCTCCAACTAGTACCTCATCATCTGCGACTAGTGGAAATCTTTTTTCATGTCTAATCATAAGTCATCCTTTCGAACCCTTATTATACCATACTTAGGCCTTATTTCCTAATTCTACGCTGAGTCAACTGATTCCATATCACTCAATCCCTAAAATCTCGCGAATGTCCTCAACCGTCAAATTCGCTCGGCTTTCATTGCCATCAAGGACTGTTTTGACAAGGTTCTTTTTATTTTCTTGCAATTCTTGAATCTTCTCTTCGATTGTCCCTCTAGTAATCAGGCGATAGCATTCAACCTTTTCAGTCTGCCCCATGCGATGAGCCCGACTGATAGCCTGAGCTTCCACGGCAGGATTCCACCAAAGGTCGACTAGGATGACTGTGTCTGCACCTGTCAAATTCAAGCCAACACCACCTGCTTTCAAGGAAATGAGAAAGGCATCTCGACTTCCTGCATTGAAGGCCTGTGTCATTTCTTGGCGTTGGTTAGCAGGGGTTGAACCAGTCAGAGTATAGGATGTCATCCCAATTTCTTTTAGCTGTTCTTCTATTTTTTCCAGCATATTTCTGAATTGGGAGAATATCAAGACCCTGTGTTCACCTTCTTTTAGCTGCAAGAGTAATTCTTTCAAACTATTAAGTTTGCCACTCTCACCACTAAACTCTTCCATGAAAAGGCTGGGTGTATCGCAGATTTGACGTAAGCGAGTAATTCCTGATAGGATTTCTATCTTGCTACGATTGATTTGAGCATCATCTGCACCAGCTATTTGAGTCCGCATTTGTTGAAGCTGGGCTAGGTAGATGGCTTTTTGTTCATCTGTCAGTTCATTAAGTACATTGACTTCTATCAAATCAGGCAATTCCTGAAGAACGTCTTCCTTATGACGTCTGAGAACGAAGGGTTGAATGGTCCGCGCAATGTCCTTGGCTGCTAATTTACCGAAGTCTTGTTTGCCTGGCAATAAACCTGGTAAGACAATTTGGAAAATGGACCAGAGTTCCGTCAAATGGTTTTCAATCGGCGTACCTGAGAGGGCAAAGCAATTCCCAACTTCAAACTCACGCAGTAGCTGTGCAATCTTAGATTGGGCATTCTTCATGACCTGCGCCTCATCTAAAATGAGGTAGTCAAAGCGTTCCTGTCTATAGAGTGCAACATCCTGTCTGAAGGATGGATAGGAGGTAACTAAGACTTGGTGATCATTGGCAATGATCTCTTCTCGCTGCTCCTTGTTTCCATGGACAACAGCCACATCTAAACTTGGAGCAAACCGCTTGCACTCATCTAACCAGTTATAAATCAAGCTAGACGGTGCCAATATTAAAACTTTGGAATCTTTTGTCATCCGACTGGACAGAAAGGCGATAGTTTGCAAGGTCTTTCCAAGCCCCATGTCGTCAGCTAAAATTCCACCAAAACCATACGTATCCAGCATAGTCAACCACTTAAGCCCTGTCTGCTGATAATCCCTAAGCGACGTTGTTACTTCCACAGCAGGAAGCGGGAACAAATCTGGCTGAGCTAGATAGCTTGCCATTTCCTCAAATTCCTTGGAGAAACTGACTTGGTTGAATTGTGACAAGGATTGAGCCAATTGGTAACCGGCAAGAGCATGGACTTGTACCTGCCCCTCCTTACCATGACGGGCCCGCAAATAGATTAGGGTTTGACTGATTTTCTTGGTTTCCTCATCAAAAACAAACACCTTACCGCTCGGACTAGTATAGTGATCCTCTTGATTCAGCAAGGCTGTAATCGCCTGATCGATTTCTGATTGTTCAATACCTGATAAGTCAAACGAAATATCCAAAAGTGAGCCGTTACGCACAATTTCTAATTGAGGTTTGGCTTCAATATATAAAGCCTGGAGCTTTTCTACTAGATGAACCTGCCCCATTTTTTGTAATATAGGCAATTGTTGTTGGAAAAATGGATAGAGCTCCTGTTGACTAAGAGCCGCTCTCTGGGCATGATATGTCCCCCTAAAGCCAGCTAGACGAATAGCCTGATAGACCCTCTCCAAATGCTGGAAATGGCTGGCAAAAGGCAGGAGAGCCAAATCCTCTTCACTCCTTACCTTACGTCCATCAAAATCCAAAACCATTTGGAGTGATAAACTTTCATTTGCCTCCATCTGAATATGAAATTCTGGCTTGAAATCATGAATGATGAAGCGTTTAGGTGCCTTAACAGTCCCAATTGTCTGCAAATCTAGCAAGCTTAAAGCCAGACGATTTTGGTCAGGGAAATCCACCTGCACTTTTCTCAAACCTGATTCGGTTGGAACAAGTTCGGAAATTTGGTAAATCAGATGTTCTTGATGGCGATTGACACTATAAACCGTGCCATTTACTAAGAGATAGCGCCCATGAAAAAGAGGTCGGACTGTTTTTTCGTGAATAACCATTTCAATCATCTGCGTGTGAACGGTCACCTCAAAATGATAGAGCCCTTCCTCCCCTGTCAACGGAAGAACCATCAAAGAGGAATAGGACTGCTGTTGATAGGAAAAGTTAAAATGTTCTAGCTGATTTAACAGCTCCAACCCCTCCTCAAAATAGGCTTGTGGCAGACGAAAATGTCGTCCAAAATGAGTAAGAATATCCGAATCTATACCAACTTTCTCTGGTACCAAGGCCCAGAGAAAATCCAGTAGAGCCTGACTTGGTTCATCAAAATTTTCATAAGTAACTTGCTCATAATAATTTTTACCTATCTGATAGTGACCGTTGGCTTTCACAATGCGCAAAAAAGCTCCGATGTCCCGCACAATGTACGAACGTGTATCTGGCAAGCGGGTAATTTTCAAGGTCCAATCTATCTGACGATCATAGGGCAATAAGCTCCCTTCAACTGATAACTGATACTTAAGCCCCAGTTCAGGTTCTGGCCGCAAAATTTCATCTAAAAAGAGACCGCCAAAATAAGTCCGACGGACGGTTTCCTTATGTTGTTCACCATCTTCTTTCAAAGACTGCTTCATATCCTTGCCTGAGGCGTCATTTTTTAAAAAATACTCCGTGGCAGCTAGGTGTTGACAGTAGCCCTTACTTTGAAATAACTG
Source organism: Streptococcus sp. 2018WUSS126 (assembly GCF_044427425.1). Lineage (NCBI taxonomy): Bacteria > Bacillati > Bacillota > Bacilli > Lactobacillales > Streptococcaceae > Streptococcus > Streptococcus sp. 2018WUSS126. The sequence goes on from NZ_JAOTGB010000008.1 coordinate 37,100, forward strand.
GCAACTACACTGTAAATCGCTATCTGCATCGCCGTAAGTGAAGCGCTCACCAGCAATATCCAGCACCATCTTTCCATTCTCACTATGAAGAACAGTCAGTTTTCCAGCCTCGTACAAATCAATTCCTTCTTGGCGAATCCGCCCTGGCATCATGCGACCCATTCTAACTCCTTTACCCTTCAACCAATCATCAGCTCTTCTGTAAAATGTATCTAAAATATTATCTTTTCATTATAGCATATTTTCAATTTGAATTGTTTAAATAGGTATCAAAAAAAACACCAGCTGGTAAACTGGTGTCTCTAATGAATAGCTAAATAATAAATCGTTGCCTGCCACATTTTCAAGATTGTTTTTCTGCTTTTCCAAAGCCAAAATAGAGCAAATAGCAGGAAAACAACTGCCACTACTACGTTAATCAAGCCTTTTCCACCCAAGAAAAACTTGAAAAAGAAGACGGTCACACAAGTAAGCAAGGCAAGGAGTAAGATATGAATCAGAACTCCCAACCAACCTAGCCAATAGCGAAGACCAAAAGGAGGATACTTTCTTTCATCAAAGTCTGCTAGACCAGCCAAAAACTCAACCAGCAACTCACCAAAAAATTCCATCCTAGCCTACCTTTCTTACCTGTCGATAATACTTGGTTCGTCGGACGAGGGTTTTAACCGCATGCAGCGATAGAAGGCTAAGTGACATAGCACACACAAAAAAGAAGATGAAAAGCAAAACCATAGGCTGTTCAACGCGATTATAGACCATAATCGAACCACCTGTAAAGGCGATAAAATAGGATACCAAAGTCACCAAATTGAGCCATATACAAGCCGCTAGTCCCAGCCAATACCGAAAGCCGAAAGGTTTATACTGACTGTCTTCATAGAAAATAAAATAGAAGGCCGAAATCGAAAGCAATAGAAAGAATAATCGCCAAATCGGAAACGCCACCATACCAACACCTCCAAATCCATTCTAGCATATTTACGAATAGGTGCAAAGAAAAAAGAGGTTGCCCTCTTTTCATTTCTTACTTCCGTTTCCGTGCAATCAGATGAATCGGTGTTCCTTCAAATACAAAGGCCTTGCGGATTTGATTTTCCAAGAAACGCATATAGGAGAAGTGCATGAGCTCTTCTTCGTTGACAAAGACCACAAAGGTCGGTGGCTTGGTCGCAACTTGTGTCGCGTAGAAAATCTTGAGACGTTTACCTTTATCAGTCGGTGTTGGATTGATGGCAATGGCATCCATGATGACATCGTTAAGCACAGCCGATGGAATGCGGGTATTCTGGCTTTCACTGATAGCCTTGATCATCTCAGGCAACTTGTGCAAGCGTTGCTTGGTCAAGGCTGATACAAAGATAATCGGTGCGTATGACAAATACTGGAATTGGTCACGAATATCGTCTTCCCACTGCTTCATGGTATGGTTGTCTTTTTCAAGCGTGTCCCACTTGTTGACTACGATAATCATTCCCTTACCAGCCTCATGGGCAAAACCAGCGATGCGTTTGTCGTACTCACGAATACCTTCTTCGGCATTGATAACCATCAATATGACATCCGAGCGTTCAATGGCACGCATGGCACGCATAACAGAGTATTTCTCGGTATTTTCATAGACCTTACCAGACTTGCGCATCCCTGCGGTATCAATCATGGTAAATTCTTGACCTTCTGAGTCTGTAAAGTGCGTATCAATGGCGTCACGAGTCGTTCCAGCAACAGGCGAGGCAATCACGCGCTCTTCACCCAAAATAGCATTAATCAAGCTGGATTTACCAACGTTTGGACGACCAATCAAGCTGAACTTGATAATATCTGGATTTTCTTCTGCTTCCTGAGCTGGTAGGTTTTCAATGATGGCATCCAAGACATCCCCTGTTCCGATACCATGTACAGAAGATACTGGATAAGGATCGCCAAGACCGAGTGAATAGAAATCGTAGATGTCATTACGCATTTCTGGGTTATCGACTTTATTGACAACCAAAATAACTGGTTTGTTTGTCTTGTAAAGAATGCGCGATACATACTCGTCAGCATCCGTCACACCTTCTTTGCCTGATACGACAAAGACGATAACGTCTGCTTCATCCATAGCAATCTCAGCCTGATGCTTGATTTGCTCCATGAAAGGTGCATCCACATCATCAATACCGCCTGTATCAATCAAGGAAAACTTACGATTCAGCCACTCACCAGTAGCATAAATACGGTCGCGGGTCACACCTTCAACGTCTTCTACGATAGAAATGCGTTCCCCCGCAATACGGTTAAATAAGGTTGATTTACCAACATTGGGACGTCCAACGATGGCGATAGTTGGTAGAGCCATAGCTCCTCCTCTTCTAGTTTACAATAATTTATTTTTTTCTAATAGAGCCCTTGTTTCTGGCTGTTCTGCCTGACCGAACTGGGCAACCATACGCTCCGACCAGGTTTCTGTCTGACGGGCACCTGCATAGTCTGTCTGAACTTGGTCATAGGCTTGGATTACTTCCACGCCTTGCTCCACATATTCTTCCTGAAAGACAATGGTTTCACTTGCCAAACGTGGTTTGACAGGGTGGTTTTGGGCTGGTCGCCCCAGGGCAATACAGAAAATCGGATAGGTATAATCTGGCAAGTTGAACAGCTCTGCTATTGCCAAGGCCTTATGGCGAATCATACCGATGAAGACACCACCATAACCCAGGCTTTCAGCTGCTAAAAGGGCATTTTGCCCTGCTAGGCTCGCGTCAACAGAAGAAATGAGGAGATTCTCTGTTCCTTTGGCCTCAAAGTCTGAACCATGGAGTTGAGCCGCCTTGCTGGCACGATTATGGTCGCCCACAAAAACCAGAATGGCCTGAGCCTGTAAAATAGCTGGCTGGGGCACCAAATCATAGAGAGCCTGTTTTTTCTCCTCCGACTGTACCACAATGATGGAATAAGACTGGAAATTCTTCCAGCTAGACGCAGCTCGCCCAGCTGAAATAATAGCTTGCAGATGTTCCGCCTCAATAGACTCTTCCGTAAAACGACGGACGGAAGTATGGTTCAGCATCAAATCAATGGTTTCATTCATCGGCGGTTATTTCCTTTCAAATGCAAATCGCGAGCCAGATAGCGAATCCGCTCCATAACCCGTTTGGCCTGCCAGGTCTCATCACCAGACTTGCCAGATGCAAAATGCCGTTCCAAATCTTCAAAGGAGAAATTGGACGTAAAGAAGGTCGGCAGATTTTCCTGCATACGGTATTGAAGAATGACCTGTAGAACATCGTCACGTACCCACGGACTATGTTGCTCCGCTCCAATGTCATCTAGCACCAAGACCTGAGCCATCTTGATTTCATCAATCCGCTCCTTGACAGAACCATCTTTGATGGCATTTTTTATATCGACAACAAAGGTCGGATAGTGGAGCATGGTGGTAGAAAGGTGGTGAATGGTTGATAAACGGTGAGCCAAGTAAGCCATCAAATAACTTTTTCCAATCCCGAAATTACCATATATATAAAGACCTTTTGGCTGTTCATCAAAATGCTTAACAAAAGTAGCAATAGCATCATAAACTTCTTCACGATTAATATCCGTAAAATCCAAGTCCTCACCTGTAACTTTTTTAAGTGCCTGAGGCATATTGATGAGCTGAATGCGGTTCTTGATGGCTTCCAAACGACGGTATTCGACCAATTCTTCTGTCTCCAAATAGGACACATCCGCATAACCCTCATTCATGACCAAAACTGGTTGATACCCCTTAGCAATATAGGATTCATCCTGTTTGACAAAGAGGTCGCGCTGGCTGATATATTCCAAAAACTTAGAAATGGAGAGGGTGATTTCCTGCTGAGTCAAACCTTCTTTTTTGATAAAAGCAGCGACTTCAGCATCACTCACTATCTCCTGATAGAGTTGCTGATAAGATTTTGGACTTGGATTTGTTGCCTGCGACAACCTGTCTTGAACTGATTTCATCAGCTACCTCCCTTACTTTCGTTTTCTAACATTCGTTTTCTAAGTGCTTCCATTCTTGCCTGAGCTTCAGGACTGTTATCCATGACAACCTCTTCCTTACTCCACTCAGGCACATTGCTTTTCTGTGGCTGGCTCGGCTTGGTGACAGCTTGACCTGTCTTCAACTCTCTTAGGTAAAGAACAGCTGCCTCTGCACTGCCAATTCCCTTGTAGGAAAAATCATTGCCCAGCTTCATAGCGTATTTTTCATTCAGATTGGCTGAGTCCACCTTGTTAAAGGTATAGAGGACCAAGACATTGATAACTTCATCAAGCAGACCCAAATTTGCCAAATCCGTCAAGCATTTTCGTTCTGTTGTGGTCACAGTTGCCTTCCGTTGCTCCTTGATAAAGGACAAGAAGGTTAGGCTGGATTTTGATTTCGCTTCACGAACAATGGCTTGTTCTTGGGCAGTGAGGTTGGCGCTTTCTGTTGGCAATGACTGACGTGACTGCTGCAAGCGTTTGGTCGAGATCGTCTGTCCAATAGCGGTTGCTTTAGCCTGCCGATAGGTTTCCAACCAGGTCCAGCCTGCCTGCTCTGCTATGTAACTAAGCGCAATAATATCCTCAGCTTCATCCTGAAAAAGAAGCTTGTCCTTGGCCATCAAGGCCTTGAAGGCAGACCAGTCAAAATCATGTTTCGGTTCAAAAACAACTGGAGCCTGCCCATCCATGGTAAAGACCTGAGAAAATGTTTTTGAGATATTCTGTTCCTGATTGGGTAGGTGAACAAGCAGATTCTCCATGCTTGACTCCCCAATCTTCCTCGCCAACAAGTTCTTATACAAGGGTTTCGCTAGAAAACTTTTTACGGTCAGAGGGGCTTGTAGCGCCAAACCTGTTAATTCATCTGCACGATAGAGTTCTAGGAGCCCCATGGCAGTCAGAATATCCAGAGCCTTCTCCAAACGATTCATCCCAAAATCCATGTGATTGAGAATGACAGTCCATTTGTAACGGCCTTGCCCTTGATCGGCAAAACTATAAAAGTAATAATAAAGCGCTAATGCATCAAAACCGATAATCGGCTGGTAGCATTGGCTAAGACTGACAATATCAGGTGTAAACGGGCTGATTTTTATATAGGCAAATAAATCATTTGGTTTCATCTTTTTTTCCCGGTTTTACCCTACTTCCTTTAGAAATCATCTGCTTAAGTAAATTTTCTAGCTCTCCAACATCTTTGAAAGAACGATAAACCGATGCAAAACGCACATAGGTGATTTCATCCAATTCGACCAATTCTTCCATTACCAAATTCCCAATGACATCGGATTCTATTTCACTATCACCTTGTGCTCGCACCTTCTGTTCAATCCGATTCACCACTTCATCAATATCATCGGTTGACACAGGGCGCTTTTGAGCAGAACGAATAATCCCATTGAAAATCTTTTCACGTGAAAACTGCTCTCTAGTCCCATCTTTTTTCACAACGACTAGAGTTTTCTCTTCAATCCGTTCATAGGTGGTAAAACGTTGACCACATTGGTCGCAGGAACGACGACGACGGATGGTATTGCCATCTTCAGCCTGACGACTATCAATGACACTTGATTTCAAACTCTGACATTTTGGACAACGCATACTCTTTCTCCTACATAAACTTTATCACTTCAGTATAGCATAAAAATGACAAAAATAAAAGAAAGCGAGAATTACTCACTTTCTACCAATAATTCATCTTGCTTCTTCAATCGACTGGCAACCCATTCACGAACCAGGCGGTAGACAACCGCAAAAATTGGGGTAAAGAAGACCATACCAAGTAGGCCAAACAAATTACCACCAATCAAGGCTGCAGCCAGGGTAAATAGGGTCGGAAGACCAACTGATTGACCAACCACGCGCGGATAGATAACATTTCCTTCTATCAGCTGAATAATCTGGAAAAGGGCGATAGACCAGAGTGCCAAGAGCGGATTTTGTACCGCCACAAAGAGAGCACTAATCAGACACGCTGAAAATGGACCGATATAAGGTACAAATGATAGGACCCCAGCCAAAATACCAGCCATGCTGGCATAAGGAATTCCTGAGAGCGAATAACTAACAAAGACAAGTGTCCCAATGATACACGCTTCAACAATTTGACTCATCAAGAATCTGTCATAGGTATCAACAATAACTTCTCCAATATAATTCACTACTCTGACAGCCTTCTCTGGCAAGGTAGCCTGCAAGAACTTTCTCGTCATCGCCTGCAAGTGTTCCTTGCTCCCTAAAATCGCTAGAGTGAAGAAGAAAGCCATTATCAACGTCATAGTGTTCGAAAAAATCCCCGTCACATTGGACACCAAGCCAGATAAAATCGGTGTGACCAAACTTGAAATAAGTGTTAAATTCTTCAACTGATCCAAAAAGCTGGCAATCTGGTCTCCGATTTGTCCCGACAAAAGACCATTTGATTCAAGAAAATTAGTTAGGGCATTTACCGATTTTGGAATGGCTGTGCTGCTAACCGAAACCAGTTCTGAAACAGTCGTCACCAATGTAGGAAGAACAATCACCACCAGTCCTGTCACAATTAAAGCAAATCCAATTAATACTCCAACAATTGCCAAAGACCGCTTGGATTTCTTTAAAAAAGAAATTTTTTCAAACTGATCTTCTAATTTTTTCATGGGAACATTGAGAATAAAGGCAAAAATAGCTCCAATAAAAAGCGAGTTCATACTGCCTAATAATTGTTGAATAGCCCCATAAATACTTGACCAGTTGAGAACAGCTAACAATGTCGCTCCAGATAAGAGTATCAATATGACTTTTTCTTTAAATGATGTATTCATAACTTTTCCATTCTTACTTATTGGCTATTATTTTATCACACGCTTATAGAAAAAGAAAGAGGGAAAGCTTCCCTCCTCTCTACTCTAAATCAATCGCGCATGGCATATCCGACACCACGAACCGTTTTAATATATGAATCTTGATGTGGCAAATCCAGTTTACCACGTAGATAGCGAATATATACATCGACGACATTGGTCTCAGAAGCCGCTTCATATTTCCAAACACGCTCAAGAAGTTGTTCTCGACTAACAGGCTCTGGGCTATTCATTAAGGTCGCCAACAGATCATACTCTCGGCGGGTCAAATTAATCAATTCATCACCTCGAGTCACTGTTCGATTTTGAAAATCAACCTTCAAATCACGATAGGCCGCATGCATGTGAACCTGCTTACAGTTATTGTCAATAAAATCACGACCACGAAAAATCGCAGAGATTTGCTCCACTAAATCACTGATGACAAAGGGCTTCACTACGTAGGAAACAGCATAAGAGAGGACTTCTTCCCCATATTGACTAACTTCTGTCGGCTCAACTACCACAATCATGACCGTGGCTGGTTTTATCGCTAACAGTTCTGTAGCCAATTCCTTACTGGACATGTCTGAAAGCTGAAAACTCATCAGAATCAAGTCAAAATCCGTTTCATGTGCCAAGGACATAGCCTCTTTCCCTGTCGATGCATAATCAACAAGATAGTCTTTTTTCTGCAATTCCATGGAAACAAAATGCGAGAGATTGCGTTCTTTACCAGCAATCAAAATTTTCTTAGCCATTGTCCATCCTTTTCTATTCTTTCAAATGGTGTAGGAATCGTATTATGACTAGAAAGAAGGGCGCTTCCACGCCCATCTTTTCTATTTTGATTCGCTATACCAGTCGTAATGGAAGATTCCTTCTTTATCTTTACGGTTATAAGTGTGAGCACCAAAGTAGTCACGTTGTGCTTGAATCAAGTTCGCTGGCAAGTTTTCAGCACGATAGCTATCGAAGTAAGTAATAGCTGCTGAGAATGTTGGTACAGGAACTCCTGCTTGAACTGCCAAGGCAACGACATCACGAACAGCCTGTTGGTATTTAGCCGTTACATCAAGGAAGTACTCATCCAAGAGCAAGTTTGCCAAATCTTCGTCACGTCCGTATGCATCTGTAATCTTTTGCAAGAAACGAGCACGGATGATACAACCTGCACGCCAGATTTTTGCGATTTCACCAAATGGCAGGTTCCAGTTGTTTTCTTTAGATGCTACGCGCAACTGTGCAAAACCTTGTGCATAAGACATGATTTTTGAGAAGTAGAGGGCTTGACGAATTTTTTCTACCAATTCAGCCTTATCGCCTTCGTATGTAAACGGAGCTGGTTTTGGAAGGACCTTGCTAGCTGCCACACGCTCATCCTTGTAGGTTGAGATGTAACGAGCAAATACAGATTCTGTAATCAATGACAATGGCACACCCAAGTCAAGTGATGATTGGCTAGTCCATTTACCAGTACCCTTGTTACCAGCAGCATCCATGATATAGTCTACGATTGGTCCATCTTGACCCTGGTCATCCTTGCGTTTCAAGATGTCAGCCGTGATTTCAATCAAGTAGCTATCCAATTCGCCTTGGTTCCACTCAGTGAAGATGTCAGCCATTTCATCCACTGACAAGCCGAGCAAGTGTTGCATGAGGTCATAAGACTCCGCAATCAATTGCATGTCGCCATACTCGATACCGTTGTGTACCATTTTTACGTAGTGACCTGCTCCATCTGGACCGATATACGTCACACATGGTGCTCCATCTTCTGGCGCTTTTGCTGAAATTTCTTCCAAGACATCTGCCACCAATTCGTAAGCTTCTTTTTGACCACCAGGCATGATAGACGGGCCTTCAAGGGCACCTTTTTCACCACCTGATACACCTGTACCGATGAAGTTAATACCTGAATTTGCCAATTCTTTTGAACGACGGATGGTATCTTCATAGAAGGTATTTCCACCGTCAATCAAGATGTCACCTTCATCCAAGTGTGGCAAGAGTGCTTGAATAGTTGCATCTGTACCAGGACCCGCTTGAACCATGAGCATGATACGACGTGGTTTTTCAATTGATGCCACAAAGCTTTCTACATCGTAACTTGGTACCAAGTTTTTACCTGGGTTGCTTGCAACAACGTCTTCTGTTTTATCAGCAGAGCGGTTGTAAATCGCTACTGAATAACCACGTGATTCAACGTTAAGTGCCAGGTTGCGGCCCATAACAGCCATCCCTACCACACCAAAATTTGCTTTTGTCATTTGTTTACTCCTCTAATTTGTATCCCTTTCATTATACACCGAAAGGGGAAAGTTGACAAGAATTTTCAGATAATTTAACCATCCAAACTATTCTTCACTATCAAACAAGCCCTGCAATTGAGCAAAAGGACTGTTGGCTTCTTTTTTCTCCTGAACATCTTGCTGAAAGGCTTCTTCTGTCATCAGGGTCCAAGCTTGACCAGATGGCAGGTCAGTTCCTGCCTCTTCCTCCGGTGTCAATACCTTGATAGGAATGGCTAGTAAAATATTATCCGCTACACTTTCTTCTAAGACGATGTGGTCATCTTCCACCACCAAGACCATATCCTCATCAATCAAATCCTGCTCCTTGAGAACCGCCTCATTGGCAACAAAGAGTTCATTGACTTCTTGCACTTCATGTAACAGGACAGGTTGCAAAGAACGACTGGAAGCTAAGGTGATGTCGTAAGTCATCTGATAGTCCAAGAAAAAGAAACCTGACTCAAAGCGAACATTTCCACTTACTTGTACAGGCGACAAGCCTAAAACTTCACTATTTCGAGCTTGCAATTCTTCCTGCAAGTCCAAGGTTTTCTCAAAGGAAATTCCATCTGGATTTTTCTGAATGTCGTAAATATGAAACATTGTATTCCCCTATTCAGTTAGTTCTGTGATGTAGTTATAAACTTCCTGACCGGCAACTGCCCCATTTCCTACAGCAGTCGCAATCTGACGCAGTTGGTTTTGGCGAATATCACCAATAGCGTAAATACCAGGTTTGCTAGTTGCCATCTTTTCATCTGTAATAATCCAGCCAAACTCATCCGTAATGCCCAAATCGACAACTGAATCCGTCATCGGATCCAAACCAACGTAAACAAAGACACCACCGAAGTCCAGTTCACTGACTTCTTCTGTTTTCACGTTTTTAATACGAACACTTTGAACCCGTAAGTCATCTCCCTTGATTTCTTCTACCACACTGTCCCAGATGAAGTTGATTTTTTCATTGGCAAAGGCACGATCTTGGATGACTTTTTGAGCGCGTAGTTGGTCACGTCGGTGAACAATGGTCACAGATTCTGCAAATTGTGTCAAGAAGAGGGCTTCTTCGACTGCAGAATCACCACCACCTACGACCAAGAGCCTCTGACCGCGGAAGAAGGCACCGTCACAAACCGCACAGTAGGAAACACCGCGGCTATTGTACGTATCCTCACCTGGCACACCAAGCAAGCGGTGTTTGGCTCCCATGGCTAGAATGACTGTCTTGGTTTCCAAGACGTCGTCTTCAGTAATGATTTTCTTAATCGGACCATCTTCTTCGATGCGTACCAAGGTCCCAAAAATATGGTCCACTCCAAATTTTTCAAGGGGTTCAAACATCTTCTCTGCCAAGGCTGGACCAGAAATATGGTCATAGCCTGGATAGTTTTCAATTTCAGCGGTGTTATTCATCTGACCACCGTAAATGCCACGCTCCAGAAGCGCCACTTTTAGATTGCTTCGCCCTGCATACAGGGCTGCAGTCATCCCAGCAGGACCTGCACCAATTACAACTGTATCGTACATAATTTTTCCTTCTATGCTTTAAACATTAACAAAATCCCCATGACCCCAAAGGCAAGAATAGGGATAATCATGACATTGATCATTAGTAAATCAAACAAGAAATCCTGGCGCTCTTGCGGCGTTTGATCCACTCTTCTACCCGCTCTTGAGACAAAGTAAATGAGACTGGATAAGATAACCAGCAAGGCAGCGACTAGAAGCCCCTGCAAGTAAAAACTGAGAATATTTTGTAACATGGTTTTCCCCAATCCTCTTAAAAGGTTTGGCGTTTGGCCTTACGCTCTGCACGACCCTTGGCACGCGCTTCTACACGCTTGGTCTTGCGGCGTTTCTCATCAACTGCCCACTGAATTTTCTTCTTGTAACCTGGCTTGACTTTTTTCTTTTTCTTCTTGACCAAGCCAATCATTTCCAAGTCCAGTTTTTCACGCGATTTTTCACGGTTGGCACGGCGGTCACGGTCGTAGGTATCGACAAACTCTCCATTTTTCATTTCTTTTGGCAAGAATTTGATATTGAGTTTTTCTAACTCGCGGATGTCTGCGTCATCGCTCGGCTGATAAAGGGTAATGGCAATGCCTGACAAACCATTTCGGCCTGTCCGACCCACACGGTGAACAAAGAAGGAGAGGTCCTGTGGAATAGCATCATTGATGACATGGCTGACACCTTCAATATCAATCCCACGCGCTGCCAGGTCTGTTGCTACTATGTATTGATAGTCCAAGTTCTTCACCTGGTTCATGATCCGCTTGCGCTCACGTGGCGGAATATCCCCGTGAATTTTTGCAACACGTAGACCATTTGCCGTCAAATAGCTATGCAATTCATCTGCACGTGTCTTGGTATTGACAAAAATCATGGCCAAGTAAGGCTGCATGAGCTTGGTCACTTCCAAGATTTGCGCATTGCGGTCACGGCCCTTGGTTGAAATCAACCAGTTTTCAATGGTATCTGAAATGACCGTATGGGTCTTGATTTGTTCCATGACAGGATTAGACAAATACTTTTTCAAAAACGGCTGCAGTTTCTGCGGAATGGTGGCTGAAAAGACCATAAATTGCAAATCTTTTGGCAGGCTACCAGCAATCTTATCTACTGTTTCCAAGAAGCCCATGTCCAAGGTCATATCAGCCTCATCAACCACGAAAGTTTTAGCCTTATGGATAGCCAAGTCCCCTGATTTGACCAAGTCATAGATACGACCCGGGGTCCCGACAACAATGTGGGGTTGACCAGCTTGGAGCTTGTCAATCTGACGGTTCTTGTCTGTACCACCAACATAATTGGTCACACGAACTTCCATGTCCGAATGACTGGCCAACTGACGAGCTGCCTGATAAATCTGAGTAGCCAGTTCACGAGATGGGGCTGTAATGACAGCCTGAACCTGGTCCAATTCCTCATTTAGTTTCTGGAAAATGGGAATTAAAAAGGTATGGGTCTTCCCTGAGCCCGTTTTTGATTCCCCAATCAAATCACGACCAGACAAGACAACAGGAATCAATTTCTCCTGAACCTCTGTCGGCTGGATAAAGTTTATTTCTTTCAAAGCCTCTTGAATATAAGGCTTGAGTTTCATATCTGTAAATTTCATAGTTTCCTCTTTGGAACCTGGGTGCACAAGCAGATCAACGACTGCGAATACAGGTTCTTCATTATACTGCCTTCTATTATAGCACAAAAACAGCATTTCTGCTGTTTCTGAAATTCTATAGATAAAGAATGACCAAGGTAAGCAAACTCATGACAAGACCAACTGACCAAAGGAAGAAGTCAACCTGCCACTCGCTCCATTTTTCAGACTTACCAGTCAAACCTCCGAGCTCCAAATGGTGATGGAAGGGGGTCATACGGAAGATACGACGACCTTCTCCAAAACGTTTTTTAGTGTATTTGAAATATGAAACTTGTAACATAACGGATGATGTTTCGATAACATAGACCAAACCGATTAGGAGGAGGGTCCATTCTTGACGAAGCGCAATGGAAATGGTTGCCAACATCCCACCGAGTGCCAGACTTCCCACATCTCCCATGAAAATCTTGGCTGGTTTGCGATTATAGACAAAGAAACCAAGCAAACCACCAATCATGGTTACACAGACCAAAAGAATGTCAAACTTCTGTTCCTTGTAGGCAATGACAGAATAGGCAAGCAAACTAATAACAACCGAAATGGAGGCCAAGCCATCAATACCATCAGTCAGGTTGACCGCGTTTGAAAAACCAACCAACCAGAATAGAACAAATGGTAAATAGAGTACCCCAAGATTGATAATGTGGCCAAAGACATTGAGCTCACCACCACCAGCACCTTTGACATGGACAAAATAGAAAACAAGACCACCCAGGATTTGTAGGGCTAGCTTTTGCTTAGGATTAAGTCCTTCATTGATTTTGCGGAAGATTTTCAAGAAATCATCCAAAAATCCGACCAAGCCATAGAGAGCCAAAATGAAAAGAATAGCCAAGACACCACCTGTCAGCATTTTCAGGCTAGCTGCAAAAATAAAACTAACAAGGACAGCAACAACTAGGAAGACTGTACCCCCCATGGTAGGAGTTCCGGCCTTGAACTGGTGTTGCTTGACATCTTCGTGCATCTGTTGCCCTTCGATGCGCTTGGCTTGATAAAAGGTAATAAATCGTGGTATCAGGATTACCGTTGCTAAAAATGCAACCAATCCCGACATAAGTGCAAACTGCATATTATTCTCCTAACGTAACTGTTAATTTCTTGGTTTTATTCAACTTGGTCCCCACTTCTACGCTCTGCTTCACAACCTTGGAACCAGACCCCTCATAGGTCACTTCAATACCTGTCCATTCAGCTAGTAGATCCATATTCTCCTTGGTCACCGCATACAAGTCTGGCATTTCTTCCAATTTATTCGTCAATAAGAGAACCTGTTGATTAGGGGCTACTAAGCTACCTTTTTCCAAAGAAACCTTCTTAATCTCAGCACCTTTGCCTAAAATAACTGGTTGAACCAGATAGCGACGAAGCTCCTCAGCCGACTCACCAGGTGCCTTACCAATTAGATCTGGCAATGTGTAGTCCGTTTCTTTTCCAACAGAAGCTAGGGACGGAGCTGGAGCATCTATGTTCAAGCTATCCTTCAATAACATTGCTTCTTTCAAAGTCGGGCTTACAATAGTATCCCAAGAGAGAACACTCAAGACTTCTGGCTGACGAATGGTCACATACATAATGAACTCTGGATCCTCAGCAGGAATCATGGCGACAACCGAGTTGGTATAAGCGCCCTTGATATAACCCTGACCGTCTTCACTGGCAATCTCGGCAGAACCAGACTTCATCGCAATATCATAGCCTTCAACCTGAATAGCTGGCCCTTGTAAATCTGAAGAATAAAGAGTCCCAAACACAGGGTCCGTACCAACATTTATCATATATTTCAATGTCTCATCTGCCGCCTGTTCAGAAACTGGATTCCCGACTTCTTCTTTAGATGAAAGCCTTGCAGTATCAGTATTCGGATTATACAGGGCTGAAATAAATTTTGGCTCTAACATGATACCATTATTTGCAATCGCAGAGAAACTTCGAAGCATTTGCACTTGGTTAGCTGAAATACCCTGACCAAATGTAGACATGGCAATCGTTACAATATTATCCTCAGGAACAAGACCTGGTGCCTCATCCCCCATACCAAATCGTGTTGGGTAACCATAGCGAAATTTAGCAAGATAATTTAGCCATTTTTCATCCCCCATTTCTTGTTGTAACAAAGTCATTCCGACGTTACTTGAGAGTGAAAAACCCTGAGCAAAATTTAACGTAACAGCTGATTGGCCAGCGTTTAAAGTCCAGTCATTGATTTTTGCGTCTGCAATCACATACTCGTTATTGGTATAGTAGGCATTTGGGTCAAAGGTTCCATTGTCAATAGCTGATGCGACAGTCAAAACCTTCATGGTAGAACCTGGTTCAAAGGCCTCTTGGTAGAGGAGGGAACGCTCTAGAACCCCCTCTTGTCCCAAGCCTTCCTTGGTATCTGAGTCATAACTTGGACGTTGTGTCGTTGCTAAAATCTCCCCAGTCCTAGCTGAGATCAGAGTAGCATTGGCGTAGCGCCCCTTGGCAGTATTAAAGAAGGTATCCATGTTGGTTTCTAAGGACCGCTGCAGGTCTGCAGAAATCGTCGTATAGACATCCTGACCATTGATAGTTTCTTCTTTAACTGTTTCTGTTCCTGGCAGCACACGTCCCTGACTGTCCTTTTCATAGACAACCTTACCATCCTGACCAGCTAGAATATCGTTGAGGTAGTACTCCATACCACTCATACCTTGCAGGCTATGACTACCATCCTTGTTTTCAATCAAGTTGGCTAGTCCGACAAAGATGGAAGCAAAGTTTCCATTTGGATACATCCGACCTGGGCTGGCATTAAAGGCTATCCCTTCAATCCCCGCCGCCTTCATCTCCTCCTGAATAGTGGTCATGGTATTATAAGAAATATTTTTCCCTAAGGTTCCAAAATAAACCTGCTTCAGTTCTGGCTGTCGTAACTGTTGAAGAACGTAATCTGTTTCCATTCCAAGGTGTTTTTTGAATACATCTGCAACCTTACTAAATTGACTGTCCTGAACATAAAGAATTTTCTTCAATTCGGAAACATATTCCTTATCAATAATAGCATAAATGGTATAGGTGGTTGAATCTTCTGCGATTGGTACGCCTGTTCGATCATATATCGTTCCGCGTTTTGCCTGGATAGTAACTTCTTGCTGATGTACTGCAGCAGCTCGCTCTGACAAAGACACACCCGAACGACTATCCGTTCCAATAATAAAAGCAAAATTGATTAAAAAGATAAAAAAGACGAAAACCGTCAAGAGAAGTAA
The DNA here is from genome assembly GCF_044427425.1 of Streptococcus sp. 2018WUSS126. NCBI lineage: Bacteria > Bacillati > Bacillota > Bacilli > Lactobacillales > Streptococcaceae > Streptococcus > Streptococcus sp. 2018WUSS126. Next base: position 52,614 of record NZ_JAOTGB010000008.1, read on the forward strand.
ATGCTGACCAACTCTCCGACGATTTTTTGATGGAACATATCGATTTCTCAAGATATATTTTAAAAATTTATTGTTTCTTTGGGACATTATTCCGCTACTCCAATATTGTCATTATTAAATGATAATCCTGCTTTCTCAGCGATTTCCATCAAGCGAGCCGAGCGTGTCAACTCGTTTATAGCTTGTTTAGAATCATTGATTTCAATCTGTTTTTGATTGATATCTTGATTTACTTTAGCTAAATCAGATTGGACTTGTAAAAGTCTTGCTTGCATAAATATGATACCTACAGCCAATGCAAGACCTGAAATCACAATACTAGAATAAAAGGCTTTTTCAACACGAGTAAAAGTCTTGATTTTATCACCAATGACACGCATGGTTGCTTCTCTACGTTTTTCTTGTGCCATAAATCTTTCTCCTATTTATGAACCTTCTTAGCTACGCGCAATTTGGCAGAATGAGCTCGGTTGTTTGCTTCTAATTCTTCTTGACTAGGTAAGATAGGCTTACGATTGACCAACTCAAGCGGGGCTTTCAAGTCATCTGGAATAAACGGCAAGCCTTTTGGAACATCAATCGTACTCGCTTCTTTGAAGAGTTGTTTGGTCAAACGATCTTCCAAGGAATGGAAGGTAATGACCGAGATACGTCCATCCAAAGCCAAGAGATCAATTGCCTGCTGGATAGACTCATCTGCCGCTCCCAACTCATCGTTGACCTCAATCCGAATAGCCTGGAAAATCTGCTTAGCAGGATGGCCCTTCTTCTTAAGTTCCTTAGCCGGCTTGGCAGATTTGATCAGCTCTGCCAACTCAGTCGTTGTTTCAATGGGCTTGACCGCACGCATCTGTTCAATCTTACGAGCAATCTGTTTGGAAAATTTATCCTCACCATATTTAAAGAAAATCCGTACCAAGTCGTGGTAGTCATAGGAATTGACCACATCATAGGCCGTCAACTGACCATCACGGTTCATTCGCATATCAAGCGGTGCATCCTGTTTATAGGAAAAACCTCGCTCCCGCTCATCCAGCTGAGGACTGGACACACCTAGATCGTAACAAATCCCATCAATTTCTGTCACACCAAGCTCCGCCAAGCGAGTCTTGAGATTGCGGAAATTATCCCTGATAAAGGTCACTTGTCCCTTTTCAATGTAGGATGCCAAGCGGATTTGGGCATGATCAATAGCAGTCTGATCCTGATCAAACGCATAAAGATGCCCCCCATCTGTCAACTGACTGAGCAGATACTCACTATGTCCTGCCCCACCCAGCGTCGCATCTACATAAATTCCATTTGGTTTGATGTCTAACATATCGACTGTCTCATGCAAGAGAACAGTTGTGTGATTAAATTCCTTGCTCATATCTTTTCTATTGTACCACAAAATAAATCAAAAAGATGTTGCAAACTTTTTACAAAAAACATGTCAAATATAGTTGACAACATTTTTGGATAGGTTTATAATAACATTATAGATAAATGTCAAGTATAGTTGACATCAACAGAGAGGGTTTCCACATTTTTTACAGTTGTATGTTAGATATAATTGACAACATTTTAAAAGGATAGTCAACCTATCCTCTCATTTTTAGACAATTGTGTCAGATATAATTGACACAGAAAGGAGAGCACATGAACCGTGTCAAAGATTATCGCCTACTGCTAGGAATTTCCCAGTTGGATCTAGCCAAAGCTATCGGCGTATCCAGGCAGACCATCAACATGATTGAAAATAACAAATACAATCCCTCGCTAGACCTCTGTATCAACCTAGCCAAGGCTTTACAGACCGATCTTAATAGTCTCTTTTGGAATGAATAGAAAGGAAAAATTACCATGAAAAAGAATACACGTAAAGCCCTCATCTCTACTCTAATTTTTATCCCGCTCTTTGTCCTCTTTCAGCTTTGGGGCAATAGCGGAGCTGACATCTTGCATATCATCAGCCAAGCCAAATTCTGGCTACAACTGCTAATTACTGGGGCAATCTACTTCTTAGGACTAGCCTACCTACCACTCATTTTTCGTCGTAAGTAAATAGGAGTATCGTATGAAAAAAGAAACCTTTCAAGATAAATTGATCAAACGATTTTACGGTATCGCAGGTCCCCTGGATGAATATCGCAAACAAGAAGCCTTCCGACTAGGCAATACCTGCTTTATCCTGCTCTTTTGGGGCACCATGGTTCTTACCCTGCTGGCACTTGCCCTATCCAAACGCTACCCAGAAGTCGTTGCCTATGGCTACCCAACTGCTCTACTCCTATCCACTCTTTCCGCCAGTATGTATATGGCATCTAAGATGCGCCACAGCCAAGTGGACAGTTTAGATGTAGAAGAACTGACTAGTAAGGAACAAAAGCAGCTCAAGGGAGCAAGTATCAAATTCACCCTCTATTTCACCTGTGGTATGTATATCTGGAACACGGGATTTGATGCCTGGATGGAAGGACTCAATCCACTAGACCATTTATTTGACCTCCGAAAATTCCTTGCAGCCTGTCTAGTCGGTGTTTTCATGGGAATTTATATCGAAATCACTCTTCGTAAACGCATGAAAAAGGCAGAAAAACTAACTGTCAGCTCTGCTATTGCCAAAGAAGAACCCAAGTGGATCAAAAATATGATTAAACGTTTTTATGGTATCCGCGGTCCTTTAGACGAATACCGACGGGCCGAGGCTGATGCTATCGGCGGACAAGCCTTTATCTACTACTTCTACTTCCTAGCTCTTGGAAATGCCATCGCCTACTTCCTAGCCTACCGCTACCCTCTGGAGGTGGCTGCCTACTATCCAATGATCATTGCCTTCTTCAGTATTATCCTAATTGGTATCGTTAATATGCGTACTCTCCATGCTGACCTGCCTCAATATGACGTGGACGAACTGAGCCCTGAGGAAAGACAAGCCCGGCCCCTTAACCCACTTCTCTGGGGACTGGGAGTTGCCCTGCTATCTAGCCTCTTTGCTGGGCTGGCAGACCTCTTTAGCCTCCAGCTTCCCCTACTGGATTCCATCTTCCACGTAAAATCCCTCTTCTTCGGTGGCATGATGGGCCTCTTTGCCAGTCTAGCCCTGTCTGCCATTGCCTATCTGCAAAAACTGGAAGCAGATACTGCTAAGAAAAAATAAGGAGCTAACACCATGAATAAACCTTTTACACCTAAACAAACCTGTCGCATTTTTGTCTTGTTTTATGGCCTCTTTTCTGCCTTCTTCATCTACTCTTACATGGTCAATGAGCCAATTAGCAGCGATTCGTTCTTGATTACGCTACCGACCATTCAGATCTTTAGATCCTATAAAACAACAGAGGAAAAACGCTACTTTCTCATTCAATCTGTCTTTGCACTGTTTGCCATGACCTTGACTTATTCTGTAGGCATTTGGCTAGGGCATGTCAAACCACTTGCCCTCATCCTTCCTGCTGGATTTGCTCTGGCTATTCTTTATCGGATTTATTTCAAAAAGGAGAAAACAGATGAAGGTTGACAAACCGAAACTCATTCTTACTTTGATTGTTCTCTCCTATACAGCAATTTGTAGCATATATACATAACTACCTGACAGGGGACAATCCATCAATCCTTTTCTTACTGTTCACTATACTTCCAATTTTAAATAGTGACTGGCAAACTACCCGTCCAGAATCAAATGTTGTCCAAAAAGCTATCTATCTTTATCATAAACCGCTGCTCTGGTTTCTCTTTGCAGGTTTTGCCCTAACTTTCTCCATTGGATTTTTCGCTGGGAAAATACAACCACTGCATGCTGGATTTTGGGGAATGTTAGCCATCCTACTCTTCTTTAGACAATTGAAAAAGTAATCTGTATCCAACATTTTACAAAGCAGGATTTTTTCTATAAAATAGATTGTATATGACATTCAAATCCATTCTCAAACAACTCAAACTATTTGATTATATCTTAATCGGATTTACCCTCATCTTATCCTTTCTTCCAGCAATTTTTACCTATGCACATCTGACAACAGATACAAATGAGGCAAAAACGATTGCCTATGTCCGCATCAATGGTGAGGTGGTCAACCAATTTGAATTATCAAAGGACACACCACATCAAGAAAAGACCTACTATCCCAATGAAGGGCAATACAACATCATTGAAGTTGATGGCGAACGCATTCGGGTCAAGGAAGACAATAGCCCAGACCAAATTGCCGTTATGACCAGCTGGATTAGTCAGCCAGGAGAACTCTCCGTCTGCCTGCCACATAACCTGTTGATTGAAATCAAATCCGTTGGCGGGGAAAGCACTGACGAAGAAGAACTCATTTTACCACTATAACAAAGAAGACACAGCCTGATGAACGACTGTGTCTTTCCTTTTTAGAAAATAAGGGCTAAAGCAAGTATCACCACATATAGCAGCGCAAAGAGTACAAAACTCTTTACTGCCTCGATAAAGGTTTCCCGTTTGACTTGCTTTTTCAAAAATGTTTCTAGACTCTTATAAGCAGGCCAAACACCGATTAAACCGATCAGTGCCCAGATTGGTAAGAATCCAGTCAGACAGTAGATTATCCACAGCAACCATGGTAAACTTGCCAAGACAAAATACAATTTAAGAGCATTTTTCTTGCCAATATAGTAAACCAGAGTATAACGATGGTTGCGAATATCTTCCTCTAAATCACAGGTATTGTTAGCCAACATGATATTGGCAATCAAGGTTACCAAAGGAAGGGACATGAAAATAATTTCTATTATTTTTGTCCAAGAGAATTGCAAGGTCATCCACTGGCCGCTCACTTGGCTCGTCAATAGCAAATCTGGTTGCTGAATAAATACAGCAAGAAAGAAGATGCCAAATCCCATGGTCACTCCAGAGAAAACTTCACCCAGTGGCATTCTCGAAAGCGGAATAGGACCAAAGGTATACAAGATACCAATGAGGAAACAGAGAGCGCCCATCGGTAGGAGGAGCCAACTGGTCCGCCATACAAGGAGTAATGAAACCAGTAGAGAAAAAATAAGTAGGGCAAGGACGATTCCAATCATCTGACGGAAATCTAGAGAGAATTTTCCAATCACATTGCTTTCCTGACGATAGGTTTCATCCTTGGCCTTGTGGTAGTCCATGCTATTGTTGATGGCAGTTGTACACATGTCAAAGCTAAGAACGGCAATAATGAACAAAAGTGTGTTGAGCCAATTGAAAGCTTGATAGCGATACAGGCTCCATAAAATCCCCAGGGTCATTGGAAAAACACTAGCTACCTTGGTCTTCATTTCAACAAATTCTAGAAATACAGGCAAACTGAGCCCTTTAGTTGATTTATTCATTGACAAGATGATACTCCTCATTCGTTAATTCAAAGCTTTCTTTCAAGCCATCACTCAGATGAACGCCCTGCTCCTTATCGATGAAAACAGCTTCTACACCGTCAATCTGATTGATAAAGTCAAGACCTTTTTCCACACCTAGTAAGAAGAGAGTTGTGGATAAGGCATCCCCTTGGATAGATGTTTTGGAAAAGACTGTCACACCTGAAATATCGTTTTCCACAGGATAGCCAGTTTTTGGATCCAGAATATGGTGGTATTTAACTCCGTCCACCTCTAAGTAGCGCTCGTAAATACCTGAGGTAACAACCGAATCATGTGTCCCTGGCACAGAACCGACCGTTGATCCACGCACTTGGTCTGGGTCTTGAACTCCAACATTCCAACCATTTTGCGTCGTTGGCGAATCCCCCATAACCACTACATTCCCGCCTAGATTGATGATAGCTGTCGTAATCCCTTTGCTGGCAAACAATTTTCTAACCTTATCTGCAATGTAACCTTTGGAAATAGCTCCTAATTCTAGCGTCATTCCTTCTTTGATAAAGACAGTCTTCTTCTCCTTATCTAAAGTAATGTCTTTATAATTGATAAATGGCAGAGCAGTTTTGATTTCTTCATCACTCGGCTTACATGCATCCTCATCTCCAATTTTCCACAGATTGCTCACAGCTCCAATGGAAATGTCAAATAGCCCCTGACTTTCTTTACTCATGTCAATAGCTGTTTCAATCACTTCAAAGGTACGTTCATCCACCTTGACAGCTTCTTTTCCTGCTGCCTGATTGATACGGTAGACATCTGCCCCTTCCAAGTTTGTGGACAACAGACTTTCCATCTCCTTGATATAGGAGACAGCTTCATCCATCGCTTCTTCCTGATTCTCGTGATAAATGCTCAATTGCACTACTGTGTGAAGCAAGCTTTCACTACGAGTCAACGGAGTTTTCACAACAGATAAACTTTCATTTTGTTTACCACCACAGACAACAAGCAAAACCATCAGTAGACCCACGAATAATAGACTTGTAATTTTTTTCACTGATTTCACCTTCCCCCAAAAATAAGAAGACACAGTAGCCAAACAAGTGCGACTGTGTCTTTTCTGTATAGACTTAATTAGTCAAGTTTTACAGTTTCTGTTTTTCCTTCAGCAGCTGCTGCAAGAAGGGCTTCCGCACTCTTCTTGAAGTCTTCAGAAGTATGAGTTGCACCTGATACAACTTCAACAGCTGAGAGTTCTTGTTTCTCAACCAAAGCTGCATTGAGTTGTTCAATTGCTTCACCGGCAGAAACTCCAGCTTTATCTTTCATTTTTTTGTTGTACTCTTCATTTGCTGATTTAAGACTTCCATCTTCCGCTTCGTAGTCAAATTTTGACTCACTAATTTTTCCATCTTTAACAGTCAATGTGTGAACAATTTTGTAGCCATAATCGTCTTTGCTTGACTCAGCTTTATAAGTACCATCTTTCAATACTACTGTTTCTTTAGTTGAAGACGAAGTTGAAGTAGATTCTTGTTTAGACCCGCAAGCTGCGAGTGCAAATACCGCACCAAGAACTACCAAACTTTTCAACACAACTTTAGTTGTTTTCATAACAATGCTCCTTTTGTTAAGTAAATAGTTTTATATTTATAATGATATACCTAATTAGAGAAAATGTCTAGTTATTTTTTAAAAATAATGACTAAAAACTATTGCCACCAAATTTTGCATAGATGCAGTCGATAACTGTGGTATTCTATCTGCAAAACTCATCATTTTTTCCAAATAGCTAACAATCAGTTTCTCTGTTTTGACAATAGCATGTGTTGCAAAAATCCTATCTGTAAGACTTTCCAACCCTTCTGCCGTAGGGGATTGAATATAAGCCTGCAATTGCTGCTGGATAGACTTGTCTTCTCGCATAGCAAATAGTAGCGGTGCAGTATAGATACCGTTTTGAATATCTTGCAATCTAGGTTTTCCTGATGCTGCCACATCCAACTGATAGTCAATTAAGTCATCTCGTAGCTGAAAGGCCATGCCAAGTGCTTGCCCAGACCGAAAAGCCATGCTACTGTCTTTCCTAGATTGGCCTGGTACAAAGCTCCCCAACTGACAGGCAAGTCCAAATAGAAAAGCTGTTTTTCCTTGAATTTGCTTGAGATAGGCTTTCATAGTCATATTGGCATCAAATTGATTGAGTAGCTGAGATAATTCCCCTCGAAGAATTGTTTCCATCAGCTTATCATTGCCCAAATCCAAATCATCACGTGATACTTCTAGCAAACGAAGCCCTTTTCCAAATAGTCGACTTGAATAGGCAAGAAGATAATCACCCGTGTAGATAGCGATTCGATTAGAAAATTGTTGATGAGCCGCCGTGACTCCCCGCCGTTTATCCGCGCCATCAATCACATCGTCATGAATCAGAGTCGCCAGATGCAGGACTTCTAAATGGGCAGCAAAATATAGCTTTGAACGGCTAATCTTTCCTTCCGTCATTTGTGCAAAGAGCAGACAGAGGCCGGCACGCAGGTATTTTCCTGGCGCCTCTACATATTCAATAATCTTCGCTGTAACTGCTGGATGCAGGACCATCATCTCAGATAAGATGATGGATTTTACCTCTTCAAGTCCCCTCTCAATCTCAGGATAGGTATTCCAAATTTGATGTACCACTAACTTTCTATATTTCCTTTATTTTTTATCCTTGATACGGTAAATATGCTTCGGCTTTCCATAAATCTTCTTGTCTAGGAAACGACCCAACCATGGCATAATCCAGTAGTCTAGACCGAAGGCTCTACCCGCACCGTTCATAAGAGAAATAGCTGCTGGGATGAACCAAATATTTACCCAGTAGAACATGCCTGACAGGCTGAACATAACTACCAAAGCAACGGTTGCAGCAGATACAATCCATACAAAGGCACCAGCAATCAAAGCCAGACCAATACCGATTTCTGCTACTGTCATAAATTTTTGCATAAAGAGTGCTACTTCTTGGTTTGGCATCATAAATTCCATGATAGTAGCAAACCAATCAGGCATTTTGTCCAAAACAGCCATCGGTGCTTCACCATAGGCATAGCTCAAACCAAAAATTGGTTCAGCAGCTTCTGCCGCAGCAGTTGCCGCTTGTGAGGCACTTGAAACCGCCTCAGCAGCAGATGCACCAGATACTGGATCAGCTAACCAAGGGAATGGGAAGACAACTTGATCCCCAAACCATGATGTTGTTCCAAATAGACCAAAGGCTTTCTTGATACCTTCGTAGAGCCATACTGAACCATAAAGGACACGCATTGGCACAGACCAGAGAAGATTTCCTTTGCCTGAAGTATGACCTCCAAAAATGTTTCGCTTATTCTGAATGTCAAAGAATTCATGACGAACATAAGAACCCATATAGAAGAAACTACGGATGGTAAAGAAGTAGAGTAGGTTTACCATGTGTTTGACAGCCATTGCCATAAAGCCTGACATGTGGTATTTGTCCATCAAGAAGGCTACACCGTAGCGTGCTCCAATAGATACCATAAACCCATCATATTTACCTTTGTAGCTATGTTTTTCGCCACCCTTGATTGCTGCAATAATGTTACTTGCCGCAGTATGGCCTGTCTGTTCAGCCGCTTGTACAATCTGTGGAGTTGGTTTTCCTTCTGATTCTTCAAAGTAAACCAAGTCGCCAGCTACATAGACATTTTCCTTGCCTTTCGCTTCCATGAACTCATTGGCTACCAAACGACCTGCACGCGCTTTTTCAATACCAAATTCACTTGCGTCTGTATTGGCTTGAACACCAGCTGTCCAAATAGAGGTATAGGTAGGAATTTGACGACCTGATGAAAGTGTCAAGCTATCTTCTTGTACACTTGCTACACCATCGCCAAGAATCAATTCAACACCTTTTTTCTCAAGATATTTGCGAGCCTTGACTTGCTCTTTTTCAGTGACCATAGCCAAGATATTTGGCGTTGCCTCAACAACCTTAAGTGAGAATTCTTTTGGATCCAACTTGAACTCACGTGCCAAAATTGGTACCCAGTCAATCAACTCACCGATCATCTCAATACCTGTGAAGCCAGCACCGATAACGGTAAAGGTTAAAAGAGCGCGACGTTTGGCTTCATCATGCTCACGCATGGCACGATAGCAAGCATCAATCATGTGGTCATGCAAACGTTCTGCTGCTTCGATAGACCAAAGTGTAAAACCGTGTTCTTTAACACCTTTCACACCAAAGTCATTAGCCTCACCACCCATTGCAAGGAGCAGGTAATCAAAATCCAGAGTTTGGTGTTCCGCAACTACTTGTTTCTTATCGTAGTCAATCTCAACAACCTTGTCTGTTACCAATTGAACCTTTGGATATTTTTTGAAGATACGTTGAAGGTCATACTTGATTGCATTGGCTTCTACACGCCCTGCCGCAACTTCATGCAACTCTGTCATATAGGTATGGAAAGAGTTCTTATCAATCAAGGTAACTGTTACATCTTGATCCTTTTTAAAGCTTTTTCCTAGCAATCGAGCTGCTGCAATCCCCGCATAACCAGCACCGACAATCACAATTTTTTTCGTCACAATGTTTCCTCCTTGTGAAAACCAAAACAAATTATATGCTTCCATTATAACGTATTCCAAGATAGTTGACAAGCAAATTTCAATAATTAGTAATATATGACAGACAAAACTTGCCATAGTGAACAAAAACAAGTATGATAGTAAAATAGATAATCGACTAGAAAGAGTTTTTTCTCTACACCCATGAATTCTAAACGTCAAACACTTAACTTTATTACGATGCTGGCAGCTCAGGCAGTTGTCATTTCTTTGATTGAACGACTCATCACCCCCCCATTTGCTTTTGCTCCAGGTGCCAAGCTAGGACTGGGAAATTTGATTAGCTTAATTGCTATTTTTACCCTCCCTACAAAGGATAGCCTAAAGGTTGTCGCACTACGCTTGCTCATCTCAACCTTTCTGGGAGGCACCTTTTCAACCTTCCTCTATGGCTTTGCTGGAACTACTTTGAGTTATGTAGGAATGCTCTCTGCCAAGCAGCTCGGTCCAAACCGTGTCAGTCCTATTGGAATTTCTATTCTGGGCGGGATGTTGCACAATCTTGGTCAGCTTCTTGTTTTTGCTACCATTGCCCGTTCTTTCTATGTACTAAACTACCTGCCAATCCTCGCTTTTACAGGAATTTTATCAGGCTTATTGGTCGGACTGGCTGCTACCTACCTCCTCCAAAAGGTCGGACCTTTACGTCACTATCATCAACAAGTCTTAGCAGAATGGAAATAAATCTCCCTAGGTCAACTAAGGAGATTCTTTTTATGGTCCGCACCACTTTTTCATTGCCCATAATAATTTCCCCATAATCCCGTTGTCACAAATAAAATGAGCCACCTGAGCCACCACTTATAAACACCACTTATAAAATCCATGGTAATAAAAAATAATGAAACTTTCAAGAAGAGAAAAAATCAGGTTCTTTGCGTGTTTTAGTCGTACATTTTCTTTCTTTTGTGCTACAATATCTTCATCTTTTATTTTTTGAGCAAAGGTAGAATTATGTCACCATTTAGGATCAAACTTTCTCCCAGTCAGCGAATCATTATCAGTTTCTTATTCGTGATTCTGACTGGATCAATTTTACTAAGTCTTCCCATCTCACAAATTAGCACCTCTACAGCAAGTTATTGGGATCATCTCTTCACATCTGTCTCCATGGTTTGTGTGACAGGGCTATTTACCAAAGCCGTTGCTGAAACCTATTCTACTTTTGGACAGATTATCTGTATGATGCTAATCCAAATTGGTGGTTTGAGCTTGATAGGATTCATCGGTCTCTTCGCTTTACGCGGTGGTCGTAAAATGAATTTCATCAATATGGCGACTTTACAAGAGGCTCTAAACCGATCTGACACAAAATATTTTCGTAGCTTCCTCAAATCAGCTTTTGGTTTTACCTTGGCGGTCGAAGCCTTTGGAGCCCTCTTACTTTCCTTCCATTTTGTGCCTGAATTTGGATGGGCGAGAGGTTTATTCACCTCGATTTTCGTAGCTATATCAGCCTTTTGTAATGCTGGTTTTGATAATTTTGGTGCAACTAGCATCATGCGCTATGTGGATAATCCTCTGATTAACCTAACATTAGCCAGTCTCATTATTATGGGAGGTCTTGGATTCTCGGTTTGGTTTGACCTTCAAACACAAATCGGGCAAAAACGTAGCCTACGAAAACTAGGGTTCCATACAAAGATTGTTCTAGGCCTAACAGCCATTATACTAACCCTCGGAACTCTAACAACCTTACTCACCGAATGGAACAACCCTTCTACTATCGGGCAACTATCATTTGGTCATAAATTATTAGCCAGCTTTTTCCAGACGGTCACCATGCGAACCGCTGGTTTTGCCAGTATCGACTACACGAAGGCTGAACCGATTACCCTCTTGCTCTATATCTTTCAGATGATGCTTGGCGGAGCCCCAGGTGGAACAGCTGGCGGTATTAAAATAACCGCCTTCCTAACCTTAGTGCTCTATGCTCGTAGCGAGATTCTCGGTCTCCCTCATACCAACTTTATGGGACGAACCATCGATAACCTCAGCATCCGCAAAGCTTTTGCGACATTCTCAGTCTTCCTTCTCATGTTCATCATCGGGCTCTTCGCACTTGCCCTAACAGATGACCGACAACCACTTCTATTTTTAATGTTCGAGGTCATGTCAGCACTAGCCACTGTAGGTGTTACGGCCAATCTGACTCCAAGTCTAACCATGGCCGGTCAAGCAGTCATTATGGCACTCATGTTCTTCGGCCGTATCGGTCCACTTTCTATTCTCGCAAGCCTTTCTGTTCGAAAATTATCTAAAACCGAAAGTCTTCAATACGCAAAATCATCTATGCTTGTCTAAAAGGAGAAATCATGCCAAACTATACTATCGGAATTCTCGGTCTGGGAGTTTTTGGTACCACCATTGCAAAAACATTACACAATTACGATTGCAATATCATTGCTATCGATAATCATGAGCAACGTATCAATCATCTAGAACCTATTCTCACGCGCGGTATTGTCGGAGACATCACCGATCGCTCACTTCTACGTGCAGCAGGAATCGGTAACTGCGATGCTGTTGTTGTAGCTACTGGCGAAAACTTGGAATCCAGTGTTCTTGCCGTTATGCACAGCAAGGTCCTAGGTGTCCCTATGGTCATTGTCAAAGTCAAAGGAACAACTGCGAAAGAAGTCCTTCTTCGTGTCGGTGCCGATAAGGTTATTTCTCCTGAACGTGAAACAGGTATTTCCCTAGCGAAACAATTACTCCACCGCGATACAACCAGCCTCTTTGAGCTCGAAGGCAATGTTTCCATTGTCGAGTTTCACCCGCCAGTAAAATGGATTGGAAAAACACTCGGCGAATTAAAACTCCGCCAACATTATAAACTCAATATTATCGGTTACCGAAGTGGCGAAAATCAGGAATTAAACATCCAACTGACTCCTGACTATGTCTTCAAATCTGACGAACTCATCTTAGCAGTAACAGACCATAATACTGTCGATCATTTTGAAGAGCTGACAAATTAAATAACAAATTTATGCCCTATACTCCGTTTTCAGGAGAAATATTTTATCCCTAGAAAGCCTACTAGACTATCATTTATCTAGTGGGCTTATCATCTGTCAAAAGGAGACGTTATGAATGATTTAACCAAAGGAAAGCCGATTGCGGTCATCTTACAATTCGCTATTCCCTTGTTGATTGGATCTTTTTTTCAACTGGCCTATAATTTTGCTGATTCCATGATTGTGGGGCATACTTTGGGAAAAGATGCCTTTGCAAGTGTCGGTTCGACAGCCAGCCTGATTTTTTTAATCATCGGTTTTGCCCAAGGTGTTACCAATGGATTAACCATTATTTCTGCCCAACGCTTTGGAGCTGGCGACTTAGAGGGGCTTAAAAAATCTTTTGTCCACGGACTCTTCTACGCTTCCCTCATCAGCCTTTTACTAACAGTCTCAGCCTTAGCTTTTTTGAAACCTATCTTGGTCTTAATGCAAACGCCTGTGAGTATCATCGACCACTCCCATGCCTTTCTAACGGCCATGTTTGGAGGATTGACCTTTACTATTTTTTATAATTTCCTGTCTTCAGCCCTACGCAGTCTCGGAAACTCTAAAACACCTCTACTTGCTCTAGTTATCGCTTGTTTTATCAATATCGGTCTGGATTTTTTCTTTATCTTAGTTATGAACTGGGGCGTTTTCGGAGCTGGCTTTGCAACTATCCTTGCCCAAGCCTGTTCGGTTCTCTTTCTTATTTTTTACATTGTCCACAAGGTACCTCACTATCATATTGGACTAGCTGATTTAAAATTGGATAGAGATAATCTCAAGAAACATGCCCAGCTTGCTTTTCCAATGGGATTTCAAGCCAGTATTATCGCCATCGGAGCCATGACCTTGCAGTTTATGGTCAACCAACTAGGAACAGACGCCATCGCCGCCCAGGCCATTGCCCTTCGTACTGACCAGTTGGCTATGCTGCCCATGGTCAATCTGGGCTTGGCTATCGCAACCTTTACTGCTCAGAACTACGGTGCCAAGCTCTATGACCGTATTCGAGAAGGGGTACGCCACTCATTACTCCTCAGCATTGCTTGGGCCATTGTATTTGCGGTCATTCTCATCTTGGGCAATCGTTTCTTTTCTGGTCTCTTTCTGCCAAATGCCAGTCAAACAGTGCTGGACTTGGCTCTTGTTTACTACATCATTAACGGCTCTTGTTACTGGATTGTTGCTTCCCTCTTTATTCTTCGTAGCTTTATTCAGGGACTTGGCAAGGGCTTTATCCCAACACTAGCAGGCTTTGGGGAACTGATTTTCCGAGCAGCAGTCGCCATCATCGGTATGCAGTATTTTGATTTTTATGGAACCGCCGCCGCTAACCCAGCCGCCTGGATTGGCAGTATCATCGTCCTGATTCCAAGTTCCATCATCTTTATGAAAAAGTTAAAAGCTAGACAAACCATTTAGAAAAGAAAACGCATGAAACTCTCATGCGTTTTTAAAATAATATTTTCGTAAGAATTGAATATGAAGGAGATTCCAAAGCATAGCGTAGCTGATCGCCACTACAAAAGCTATGCCATATTGCCAATTAAATTCCAGCACAAGGCTGACAAAAAGGATGATTCCAAGAAGGAACAATAACAAACTACTTGTCTTTTTCTTATCCCACTTAAAATAGGCTAACAAGGGTTGGTCAGGACAAGCTCGCACTTCCTTGAACTGTTTGAAACTAGCTCCAAGACTGGCTCCTGCCGCCCCTATAATTGCACCACAATAATAGTGAGGAAGGACATAGACCGACAAATAAGCGACCGTAACATAGGCAAGCACCAACAAGGTGTACATCAGTTTTTTCATAACCAACCTCCCTATCTAGTTGTTTCCGTCCCTATTTTAACATAAATTTTATCGCAAACACAAGTTAACACAATCTACTATAATAGTTTACTTTCCAACTCAATCTCTGCTAAGAGTTTGCTATAATAATCCTGCTCATCAGCTAAGAGCGGGCTGTTAGGCAGCATTTTTTTAGCCTGAGCCAGAGATTTTTTCAAAGCCTTGCTATCTTCCGTAATTCGCTGGTGGTAGAGAGCCGCGATGACCTGGTAATTTCCCATAGGATACTTGAGCAGAGCCTTGACCTGCTTGTCCTGCCCTAATGCTCTAGCCTCTTCCTCCAGGCCTTGCAAGAGATAGACTTCCAACAGTACAAGTTTTGCCAGCTTCACCATATAATCATTGTCCGATGCCGCAATCAGTTTTTCCAAGCGTTCTTGGGCTTCTTGATACTCCCCTTGGAAAATCAGCACTTCCGTCCAGTTTAGATAGTGAATCTGTGGCAAATGCCCAGGCAAGATTGGCAGGTCCATGACAAAATCACTTAAATTCGCAGCAGTTGGATCAACCATGATTTGAGAGGTGTGACTAAGCGCTTGATAAACCAAGCGGCTATACTCTGGATGAGTACACAATTCTTTTATCTTAGCACCATCCACCATACCCGAAGGATTGGCATTGAGGACAAACAAGGATAGATTGAGGAGAATTTGCGATAGAGGCAGACTCCAATGCCCTGTCAAGAATCCAATCAAAACAGAAACAAGGATGAGACTAAGATGGACAATCAAGCCACCTGCAAACATCAGAATCGCCCGAGGATCATCCTCATCTCTTTTGACTCCAATATACTGAGCAGCTGCCCCTTGCACAATCACCGTTTTCTTCCATGTCCAGCCTCGGTCAGTCTTGACCAACAAACGATTGCCCAAGCCAAGCGCCACCAAGTCAAAGCCTGTCAGCCAACCAAAGAAGGCATGACCTAGTTCGTGGAGAATAATGGTCAGGTAAAAACTACCTAGAAACCAGAGGTAACCTAATCCAAGGACTATCACCCCATGAAAGGCAAGGTTTTCTGGAAGAAGTTGAGCCATTCCATAGGTTGAGTACATGGCACTCGCAAAACCACAAAGAACTGAAATGCCTATGATCAACCAATTCCACACTTTATACATAGCAAACCTCCTTTTTAATAGTATATCAAAAAAAGACTAGAAAACCTAGTCTTTCCTTGTTTATTATCATTTATTCTTAGGAATTTGGATCATCCAAACTACGCCCATGCAAGCCTTTTTCACGTTGGACTTGACGGAGTTTCTCAGGTGTCACATCATTGCCGTCTTCATCGACGACCTTGATACCTTCGATGTGGGCACGCACACTACGGCGGTAGCCCTCGATGTACTCCTCACGAAGAGTTGCTTGTTCCTGCAACTCCGCTTCTGTCAAGCCTTCCGCCTTTTTCTTGCGGGCCAATTCATTGATACGATCAATTTTTGCTTGTTCCATGAATGCCTCCTACTTGCTATTCAAGAGATTGAAGACCGCCACAGCACTTGCCTTATCCGCCAAGGCTTTCAAGAGAGCCAAGCGGTTGGCTTTGACCGCCTCATCTTCCACCATAACCATGGTGTTGTCAAAGAAGGCAGCGATGACTGGACTCAAAGCAAAGAGTTTGTCCAAGTTGCCCGCCATGTCTTCTGTCAACTCCAAGCCCGCCACAGCTGCAGCCAAGGCTTTTTCCTGCTCATTTTCAAAGAGTGCCTCGTCAATCGCAGTCGCCTCCACCTTTTCCGCCAAGTTGAAGACCCGTGACAAGTTTTCCACGGCTTCCTTGTAGTCAGCCTCTTTTGATTTTTGGAAAATAGCAGAGCTGGCTGCCAGTTGCAGTCTGACCACAAAGGTTGAGCTAGCAAGCACAGCCTCACGGATGTCTTTCGGAATCGCCTTATCCATCATCTTCTCTACACGGGCACGGATAAAGTCCATCACAGCTGGCTGGTTGTCATAGGTCAAGCTAGCAAAGTTCAAGCTGTAGAGCTCCGCAATCAACTGATCCAATGGAATTTCCCAGCCAAAGGCTTCCAAGATTCGAACGATACCCTGTGTCGCACGACGAAGAGCGTAAGGATCGTTTGAGCCAGAAGGAATCAAGCCAACTGAGAAGAAGGATAGGAGGGTATCAAATTTATCAGCCAGTGCCAAGACCGCACCGACCTTGCTTTCAGGCAATTCGCCTTCTGCTGAGTTTGGCAGGTAGTGCTCACGGATAGCTACCGCCACCGCAGGTTTTTCCCCTGCAAGAAGGGCATACTTCTCACCCATAATCCCTTGCAATTCATCAAACTCGCCGACCATACCTGTCAAGAGGTCAAACTTGTAGATGTCTGCCGCACGTGCCACATCTGCTTTCTCATCCGCAGACAAGCCTGCCAAGTCAGCCAGTTTTTCTGCGATAACCTTGGTGCGTTCCATGTGCTCGTAAAGTGAGCCGATTTTTTCATGGAAGGTCACGACTTTGAGGCGTTCCACCAAGTCAGCAATCTTGAGTTTTTGGTCTTCACGCCAGAAGAACTCACCGTCTTCTAAACGAGCAACCAAGACTTTTTCATTCCCTTTGATGACATTGTCAAGGTGTTGGTCATTCCCGTTACGGACGGAGATGAAGTTTGGCAAGAGTTTGCCAGCCTTATCACGCACCACGAAGTAACGTTGGTGATTTTTCATAGAAGTAACCAAAACCTCCTCTGGTACTTCCAAGTATTTGGTGTCAAAGGAACCCATGAAGGCGGTTGGGTACTCGACCAAGTTGAGAACTTCATTGAGCAAATCTTCATCAATCTCAACTGTCACATTGTGTTTGTCCTCGATAGCCTTGATTTGCTCGACAATCATATTTTGACGCTCTGCGGGATCAGTGATAACAAACTGTGCACGCAAATCAGCCTCGTAAGAATCTGCACTTGCAATCTCAGTTTCATTTCCAAGGAAACGATGACCACGGCTGATTCGAGCTGATGAAATGTCCAAGAAATCCATATCCAATGCTTCATCGTCCAAGAGAACGGTCAAGGTGTGGACAGGACGGATGTAGGCGAATTTGTTGGAGGCCCAGTTCATGCTGACAGGGAAGGTCATAGCCTTCAAAACCTCTGGAATGCCCGCCAAAACTGCCTTAGCTGGCTGACCAGCTTCGTGTTTGGTCACGTAGACATACTCTTCGCCCTTGATCTCGCGGAACTCGATGTCAGCTGTCGTCAAGCCTTTACCACGGACAAAGCCTTCTGCAGCTTTCGTGAAGTTCCCATCTGCATCCAAGGCAATCTTCTTAGCAGGACCCTTGAAATCTTCTGTAAGATCAGTCTGCTGGTCCGCCAAACCACGCACACGAACAGCCAAACGGCGTGGTGTTGAAAAGACATCAATGCTGTCAAAAGCCAAGCGATTGTCTGTCAAAAAAGTCGCCATGCGGTCACGCAACTGGTGCATGGCTGGGGTTACGATGTAGGCAGGAATTTCTTCCAAACCAAGTTCAACAAGTAAATTCTTTGTCATTATTCTGCGTCCTCCTTCAACAATTCTGCTCGTGTTGCTTCATCCAAAAGTGGGAAACCGAGTTTCTTCCGCTCTGCCACAAAGGTTTTGGCAACGACACGAGCAAGGTTACGGATACGGGCAATGTAGCCTGCACGCTCAGTTACAGACACGGCACCACGGGCATCCAACAGGTTAAAGGTATGAGAGCATTTGAGTACATAGTCAAATGCTGGATGAACCAATCCTTCTTCCAAAGCCTGCTCTGCTTCTTTCTCAAACTTAGTGAAGTTTTCAAGGAGCATATCTTGGTCGGATACTTCAAAGGAATATTTTGAATGCTCATACTCTGGCTGGATAAAGATTTCACCGTATTTAACACCGTCAGCCCACTCGATATCGTAAACAGAGTCAACCTCTTGAATGTAAGAAGCCAGACGCTCCAATCCATAGGTTACTTCGGCTGTGACAGGGCCAGTCGCCAAGCCACCAACCTGTTGGAAATAGGTAAACTGCGTGATTTCCATACCGTCCAACCAAACTTCCCAGCCAAGACCAGCTGATCCTGTTGACGGATTTTCCCAGTTGTCCTCAACGAAACGAATGTCATGTTCCAAAGGATTGATGCCCAAACGCTCCAAAGATTCCAAGTAAAGTTCTTGGATGTTAGAAGGCGAAGGCTTCATCACCACTTGGAATTGGTGGTGCTGATAGAGACGGTTTGGATTTTCCCCGTAACGACCGTCCGCAGGACGACGAGAAGGCTCCACATAAGCCGCATTCCAAGGCTCAGGACCGATAGCACGTAAGAAAGTGTAAGGGCTCATAGTCCCCGCACCCTTTTCCGTATCATAGGCCTGCATGAGCAAGCACCCCTGCTCATTCCAAAATTGTTGTAAGGTCAGGATAATTTCCTGGAATGTTAATTTCTTAGACATATATTTCCTCTTTCTATATATATTTCAAAATTGCTAGTTTTCCACACTCGGTACAGCTTCCACAAAGACAGCCTGTTCCACCTTGTCCAGATAGGAACAGGTCATGGCTTCTAGGTCGATGATCCACTTGTAAATCCCTGCTTCTGCTGTTTCTTGGCAGAAGGCGGGGAAATCTGTTTGTCCAGCCTGATGATTACGTAAGATAGTCACAAACTGGTCCAGATTGGCTTGGTCCGAAACAGGTATCGTCACTTGATAGCCCTGCTTTTCCAGAGTTTGCCCTGTCTGTGAGCGATAGGTAACCTGGCCAGACTGGATATCCACAATATTTTCCACCATACCCAAGTCCTTAAAATAGGCGATCAGTTTGGGAAAATCAGGCCCAGTAAACTGCTCATGCCCGTGATTGATATTTTCTAAGGTGAACATTGGTCTCCTTTCTTTATAGTAGCTGTCTTTCACCTTGAGATGAAAAACAAGAAATACTCGGTCGGCAGACAAAAAGAACCACATTCTCTTCCCCTGTCCACAGACATAGGGGCGTTGAGAACGCGGTTCCACCCTAATTTATTACTTCATTTGTATGATTGATAAGCAGTCGGACATGGTCACGACTGGGAAAGCGCCAATTATTTCAAGACTGGCTTGGCTTTCACTCTCCCAAGCTCGCTAGACAGGCTTTTGAAACAACCTTCTTTCATGCTTAGTATTGTAGCAGAAAAATCAGCATTTGTCTAGAAAGACCACTATTTATCCGAACACAATCCCGCTGACAAATCCTACAAGGCTATTGCAGGCGTATCGCAATCTAGTAGATATTTTTCTGGTACTACTCCCAAGAATTTTTCTGCGTGTTGACTGATAAAATCAAGGGCATTTTCCAAATCTTCTACTCTATCAGAATTGACCAACTCCATGACCAAGAAAGCATTCTTTGTCTCATCCGTAATCATGGTTCGCTCACCATCGCGCCAATTGAAACAGCGACAAACGGCTCCTTTATCATCCTTATAGCAAACTTCACCTGGTAGAGTTGGATTATTATTTTCATCACCAATGAGATAGAATTCGTCTCCACCCTCAGTGATCGTTAGTTGGAGATCGCCTACAAATGTATCTAAATCTTCAGCACCACATGGAAGACCAAAACGTAAACTCGCTGCATTATAAATATCCACTAAGGGCGAGATTGTCGAAACTGGACGGTCACTAGCAGAACGCTTCAAAAGTGCTTCAATACTAGAACGTGCACCTTTTTTAGTTTTGAATTTTTGATAAGCTTGGCGATACGTTTGGATAACTTCATTTTCACTAAAAGTATCTTCTGTAAGAAATTTCTGGGCAATTTCATTACTTTCTTCCAGTAGTTTCACTAAATCTTCTGGTGATTCTGATGGCGTTTTATACCCCTTCAATAATAATACTCCGATTTTTGCATCTGGAAACAAGTTCCAAAAAGATGAATCAACAACAAATTGTGACATATTCTCACTCCTTTTATAGAAAAATCAGCACCCTATGAACATCTTCTAAGACCTAACGACGTTCATAAAATGCTGTTGCATGACTACCCGGTGGCAGTGTTTATTTAATTAAATTTATTGTATAAAAATGCTTTAAATAAGTCAAGGACTATCTAAAATTTGAAAAAACACAACTAAATAACTATCTATGACTAATCTTTCTCGTCAAGAAATCTCCAATAAACTGGATTACGAAGATGATAACTAAAATCAAAAGGGTTGCTAAAAAGGTCACATCGTCATTGTAACGCAAGTAACCGTAGGATAGCGCAACCTGTCCCAAACCACCTGCTCCGATAGCTCCTGCCATGGCAGTATAGCCGACCAAGGAAACCAGGGCAAAGGTCGTCACACGAATCAAGTCAGGCAGACCCTCACGCAGATAGACAAGGACAATATCCCAGAACGTCGCTCCTGAAGCCTGAGCCGCCTCAATGACACCACGGTCCAATTCTGACAAGACCACTTCAACCTGACGGGCAAAGAAGGGAAAGACTGAAAGAGCGAGCGGCACCAAGGCTGCCTCCGTACCAATCGTTTTCCCAACAATAATTTTCGTCAAAGGAGCAATGGCCGCCAACAAAATAATGAAAGGAATGGCACGGAAGATAGAAGCTACCTTATCCAAAATCCAGTAAACCGTCTTATTTTCAATGACACCCCGAGGACCAGTCAAGACCAAGAACAAACCTGAAACCAAGCCCATCAAGCCACCAAAAGCAAAGGAAACAAAGGTCATATAGAGGGTCAAATTAAAATGTGTTAACCAACCTGTCTGACCATCCCAGCCCAATTTATAAATATCTGGAAAATTTGTTTGAATCCATTCTAACATCTAGTTCGCTCCCTTCAAAATCGTCACTTCCACACGCGCCTCCGTCACTGCCTCAATCGCACGGTGCAACTGACCAGGTTCACCTGATAAGATCACTACCATCTCACCAACTGGCGTATGGTCCAAAATCTCAATATTGCCATACAAAATATTGGCAGATACTTGATAGAATTTGTACAAATCATTGACAATGGCCGTATCCGTGTTGGAACCAGCATACTTGAGTTGCACTAAAATGCTATTCTCAGGCAAATTCTTAACAATATCCTGCTGGTAAATTTTCACCAAGGCTTCATCAATTCCTGTTGCTGTTTTGATGAAATCCTGGGTCAATTCTTCTTTTGGATGAGAGAAGATTTCTAAAACTGAACCCTCTTCGATCAAGCGACCATCCTGCATAACAGCCACACGATTACAAATATCTTTTACAATCTGCATCTCATGGGTAATCATAACAATGGTCAAGCCCAATTTTTCATTCAATTCCTGCAAAAGTGCCAAAATCTGCTTAGTCGTTTTCGGATCCAAGGCAGAAGTAGACTCATCAGAAATCAAGATTTTAGGGTCATTGGCCAAGGCACGGGCAATGGCAACACGTTGTTTTTGACCACCAGACAGCTGAGCTGGATAGTTTTCAGCACGGTCAGAAAGCCCAACCAAGTCCAACAACTTAGCAACTTTTTCTTTCTTCTCTTCCTTGCTCAAACCCGAATGCTTAAGGGCAAAGGCTACGTTTTCTTCTGCCGTCATTTGAGCCATCAGATTGAAATGCTGGAAAATCATGCCGATTTCACGGCGTTTGCTCCGCAATTGAGCTGGGGTAAGTGTGACCTTTTCTCCCTCGTAAATCACATCCTCATCGATAGTAATTTTACCTGCTGTCGGCACCTGCAATAAATTGATGACACGGACAAGGGTAGATTTCCCAGCACCAGAATAACCTACGATACCGTAAATATCCCCTTGATTGATATGGATGGTCACATCCTTTACCGCTTCGATGGTGCGTTTTTTCTGCTGGAAAGTTACATCAATATTATCTAGCTTAATCATTTCCTTACTCATAACTTGCAATTAACTCCTCTACTAATTCAACATGGCTATAGTAGTCAGCGATGCTAACATTTTCATCACCGGCATGGTCACGACTGTTGGCATTTCCTAATCCAAATCCTGCAATCGGCACACCTAGAGCATGAAAGACTGTGTGCATGGGTCCTGTCCCCGGTGACGTCGGCAAGACAGCAACTCCTTCTGGCGTCAACTTTTTAGCCAACTCAATCACATTGACAATGGCAGGGTGCGACATATCACTTCGGTAGCTCATCTCTCCTAGAGTGAAGACAACCTCAACTTTGTCAAAACCATGTTTGTCCAAATGCTGTCGAATCTTATCTAATACATCATGCGGCTCCAACCCAGGTACCAGACGGACTTCCATCTTAGCAGAAGCTTGAGCTGGTATGATGGTCTTGACACCTTGACCAAGATAGCCAGTTGACAAGCCTTCAATGGTAATCGATGGCTCAAAATACAAACGCTTCAGAAACTCACGACGATCTTCTACCAAGGTTGGAAGGGTTAGTCCATAAATATCCGTCATAGACTGACTGGTAGCCAGTGCAAATTCTTCCACTAAGGCCAATTCACGCTCATTTGGCTCTTGCACTTGCTCGTAAATGCCATCTACCAGAATTTGCCCATCTGCAGCCCGCATGGATTGAAGTGCTGATAATAAATACCAGCTTGCCGAATCAATGACACCTCCATAGGAAGAATGAATATCCAAGTCAGCTGATTTGACCTGAAGATCAAAGGTCACAATTCCCTTGTTTCCCCCAGCGATTTCTAGCTGATGCAGACTATTGCGGTGCCCCTGCTCCCAGACAAGCAAATCAGCACCGATCAAATGTTCTTTATATTTTGAAAGGTATTTGTCCAAGTCAACAGAAGCTGACTCTTCTGCCCCTTCCATAATAAAAATCACATTGACTGGTAAATGGCCATTCTGTCTAGCTTGATATTTTTTTAAGGCTGACAGACGAGCTGTGATATGGCCCTTATCATCATCTACCCCCCGACCATAGATATAGCCGTCAGAGATTGTCAATTCAAAGGGGTTGCCCTTCTCCCAGACCTGATCGGCATCTGCAGGTACTGTATCATAATGATTGTAGAAAATCAATGTTTTCGCATCTGGCACCGAAGCCTTAAACGTAGCCATGACAAAGGGTGCTGCATAACTATCATCCAAAACAACCTCTGCACCAGCTTCTTCAAACATATCTTTCAAGTAAGTCGCCACATCCAACAAACCAATCTGCTGAGCAAAAATAGATTTCTTTGAAATCAAGACCTTCAACTTTTCAAAATAGTTTTGAATAATCACATCATTTTCAAATGCTTGAACTTTACTATCTGCCATACTTTCTCCTCACACTCAATGAAAATCAATCAAATCTACTAACCAAAATCAAATATTCTCCCACATATCTGACTTTGGTTAAGAGATTTTTTCTTATCTCTATAAAAACAGATAGAGGGCTGAACAATACTGCCCAGTCCTCAACCTATTTACATTTTACCAAACTGGCTCATCCATACCGTCTGAAGTATCTTCAATAACTTTTTTCACTTCATCCGTGTGGTAGGCTTCGATAATTTTCTTAATCGCTGCTGCTTGCTCTGATTTTTCCCAATCGCTACGAGCTGCAATCAAGTTGTACCACTGTTTTGAATTTTCATCTTTTTGCTCTTTGTAAAGGGCATTTTTGTAATCCAAACCAGCTTCCAACACAAATGTGTTGTTTACAACGGCTGCATCAACTGAGCTAAGTGAGCTTGCTGTTTGGCTTGCATCCAACTCAGTAATTTTCAAGTTTTTCTTGTTTTCAGTAATGTCAGCAATAGTTGCCAATTCTGTACCAGATACACCAACCTTGATCAAACCAGCTGCTTGAAGAAGGTAAAGAGCACGACTTTCGTTTGTTGGGTCGTTTGGAACCGCAATTTCTGCACCATCTGGAATTTCTTCCACTTTAGTGTACTTGTTTTTTCCATCAGCTGTACCTGAGTAAAGACGGATTGGTGCGATATAAGTATCCGCAATAGCAACCAAGTCTTCACCATTTTCTTCATTCCAGTTATTCAAGAAGTTATAGTGCTGGAATGCGTTGATGTCTACCTCATTTTCAGCTACTGCCTTGTTTGGTTGTGAATAGTCTGTAAATTGAGTGAATTCCAACTTCACTTCGTCCCCGAGAATTTCTTGAACTTTATTCCAACGAGCTTCTTCCGACTCACTCAAACTCATCACACCTACTCGAACAGTTGTTGCAGATGAATCTGAACTTGAAGAAGAGTTACCACATGCAGCAAGTACGCCTACTGATAAAGCAGCTGTTGCCAAACTAAACAATTTTTTTAATTTCATAAAATGATCTCCTTAAATTAGAACTGTATCTATCTTAACACAGAATTTTCTTTCTGACTAATTGACTTTTTTTATAGAAAGTTATAACTTTTCGTTATAACAAATACCCTTGCAATTATAAGCATTGATAATAAAAAGAGGGATACCCCTCTTAAAATATATCTACTAAATACTGAAACAGGTCTCGATGTTGCTTACAATCATTGTACAAAAATTCTGGATGCCATTGGATACCAAACAAAGCTTGGTTCCCCCTACTTTCATAAGCTTCTATCGTACCATCCCTAGGATCCAAACCTGTCGCCACCAGTCCTGGAGCCAATTCTTTGATTCGTTGCTGATGGAAGGAATTAATAGGGCTCCCTTGGGCAAACAGTTGACCGATTCGGCTTTTAGGTTTCACTTGTAAACGATGGGATGTCCCCGCAATACCATCTTGCCAATGATGAGCCACCTCTTGTTCCAAGCTTCCGCCTAGAGCAACATTCAACAACTGCATCCCTCGGCAGACTGCAAAAATTGGTTTTCCCTGACGAAGGGCTTCCTCAATCAAAGCCAGTTCAAATTCATCCCGTTCCAAGAGGTAATCATTACTATCAATCAAGCGCTCTTGACCGTATAGACTTGGGTCTACATGCTGACCGCCTGATAAAATCAACTTATCAATCATGTTGATATAGTCCTTGGCTAAGTCAGGGGTTCCCATAGGAATAACCATCGGTATACCACCAGCCTGACGAACACCATCTGCCAATTCACTCGCAACGGTTACATATGTTCTACCAGATTTAGTTGGAAATTCTTGCTCGTTTCCTGAAATTCCAATGATAACTTTTCCCATAAAAAGCCCCTGTCTTTCATTTTTTCCATTGTAGCATGGCTACCTAGCCCTGTCTAATATAGAAGTTTTATGGCTTGATAAAAAATAACTATCAGAACTACCTATAAACAATTGCTCGCAAACAAGAGTTTGCCTTTGGCAGTTTCATAGATAAAATCTATACCAAGCTTAAGAAAAAACTGTGCTGGAGCCAGCATAAAAAAAGGCAAGCTTGATAAACAGGCGTTTTTTCAAGCTTTTATATAGGAGAAATATCATAAAAAGCAGCTCCCTTTCAATCCGTTATAGCCAAAAGTTATAACTTTCTCTAAAATTTTACAATTATACAAGAGTCGTTTTTTCTGTTAGGATAGGGGCATAGAAATATTTTGGAGGAAAAACCATGACTACTACTATTATCGGCTTCCCACGTATCGGAGAACACCGTGAACTAAAATTTATCACTGAAAAATACTTTAGAAATGAAATTCCACAGGAAGAGCTTTTGCTTGCTGCCAAAGAATTGCGTGCTAAACATTGGAATATTGTTAAAGAAGCAGGCATTACTGAAATCCCAAGCAACGATTTCTCTCATTATGACAATGTTTTGGATGCAGCAGTACTATTCAACATCGTACCTAAAGCAGTTCAAGAACTTGACTTGACTGACCTTGAAAAATACTTCGCTTTGGCACGTGGTTATCAAGGAGAAAAAGGAGACGTTCGTGCTAGACCGATGAAAAAATGGTTCAATACCAACTACCACTATATCGTTCCAGCTATTGAAAAAGACACAGAAATCAAACTAGCTGGTCAAAAGATTTTCGACGAATTCCAAGAAGCAAAGGACTTGGGTATCACAACTCGTCCAGTTTTGATTGGTCCATTCACACTCTTACAATTAACTGATTTTGAAGAAGGTTTAACTGCTACTGATTTCGCTGATAGCTTAGTTGCAGCCTACGGACAAGTCTTTGAAAAATTGGCAGAGCTTGGTGCTGAAAAAATCCAGCTGGACGAACCGAGCTTGGTCAAGGATTTGACTGCTGAAGAAAAAGCCCTTTTCCTCAACATCTACCAAACACTCTTGGCAGATAAGAAAGGCTTGCAAGTCCTTATCCAAACCTACTTTGGCGATGTGCGTGATATTTACACTGAATTGACAAACCTACCTGTTGATGCCATCGGTCTTGACTTTGTAGAAGGTAAGGGAACTGCTGCACTTGTTGCGACAGGTTTCCCAGCTGACAAGACCCTCTACGCTGGTATCGTCAACGGTAAAAATATCTGGCGCAACAACTACGAAAAGAGCCTAGCTGTTTTGGATGCTATTCCAGCTGAAAATGTCGTCATAACAACTTCTTGCTCCCTTCTTCATGTACCATTTACAACTGCTAATGAAGAATTTGAGCCTGCTATCCTCAACCACTTTGCCTTTGCAGTTGAAAAATTGAGCGAATTACGTGATTTGGATGCCATCCGTAACGGTCAAGGCGAAGTTGCTCTCACAGCTAACAAAGAGCTCTTTGCTCTTGAACGTGTGGGGCGTGACACAGCACTTGCTGACCGTCTTGCAAGTTTGACAGACTCAGACTATACACGCCTACCAGTCTTTGCAGAGCGTGAAGCCATTCAACGCGAGAAGCTAAACTTACCACTTCTTCCAACAACAACGATTGGCTCTTTCCCTCAAACCAAAGAAATCCGCAGCACACGCTTGGCTTTCCGTAAAGGAAATATCTCAGAAAAAGAATACGATGCATTTGTTAAAACTCAAACAGATGAGTGGATTGCATGGCAGGAAGAAGTTGACTTCGATGTCTTAGTTCACGGTGAGTTTGAACGAAACGACATGGTAGAATACTTCGGCGAAAACCTATCTGGTTACCTCTTCAGTAAGAACGGTTGGGTACAATCATACGGTATGCGTGGGGTAAAACCACCAATCATCTGGGGTGATGTAACACGCTTGAACCCAATTACTGTCAAATGGTCTAGCTATGCTCAAAGCCGTACAAACAAACCAGTTAAAGGTATGTTGACTGGACCTGTAACCATCCTCAACTGGTCTTTCCCTCGCGAAGACATCTCTATCAAAGAATCAACACTTCAAATTGCTCTCGCTATCAAGGAAGAAGTTCTTGACCTTGAAGCAGCGGGGATCAAGATTATTCAAATTGACGAAGCAGCTTTACGTGAAAAATTACCACTCCGTCGTAGCGACTGGTACAGCGAGTACCTTGACTGGGCAATCCCTGCCTTCCGTTTGGTACACTCAACTGTTGCACCAGATACACAAATCCACACACATATGTGTTATAGCGAATTTACAGACATCATTCCTGCCATCGACAATATGGATGCGGACGTTGTCTCCTTTGAAGCCAGCCGTTCAAATCTTGTTATCCTAGATGAACTCAAGGCTAAAAACTTCCAAACTCAGGTAGGTCCCGGTGTCTATGACATCCACTCTCCACGTGTCCCTGCCGTTGATGAAATTGCACACACTATTCAAGCCATCCTTGCTAAAGTACCGAAAGAAAAAGTCTGGATTAACCCAGACTGCGGACTCAAGACTCGTGGCGAAGCAGAAACAAAAGCTAGTCTTATCCACTTGACTCAAGCAGCTAAGGCAGCCAGAAAGGAACTCTAATTTATGATCGGTCAAACCCCAAGTCTCTCATTTGAAATTTTTCCTCCAAAACCAGCAGTAGGCAATGAAAAGATTATCCAAACTCTCGATGAGATGCAAGGTTTGGCCCCTCATTTTATCAGTGTTACATGCAGCAATAACAATTTGAACGTAGAAGAGACGACTGTCAAGTTGGCTAACCATGTTCGCAATGAATTGCATATTCCAACTATCGCGCATTTGCCAGCTGCTTACTTGACAAAAGAAAAGGTCCGATCCGTTCTTCATTCTCTCGATGAAATTGGTGTGCATCAGATTTTAGCACTTCGTGGCGATATTATTGAAGGTCTTCCCCCTAAAGAGGACTTCCAGTATGCAACCGACTTGATTTCCTTTATCAAGGAAGAAGCTCCACATTTTGACATTATTGGAGCCTGTTATCCAGAAGTGCATCCAGAATCACCAAATTCTGTCTCAGACATCAAAAATTTGAAAAAGAAAGTTGATGCTGGTTGCTCAACCTTGGTAACTCAACTCTTCTTCGATAACGAAGCATTTTATAACTTTCAGGAGAAATGTTCTCTAGCAGACATCGAAGTGCCTATTATCGCAGGTATTATGCCTATCATCAACAGGAATCAGGCACTTCGACTCTTGAAAACCTGTGAGAATATCCACCTCCCTCGTAAGTTTAAAGCCATTTTAGAAAAATATGAGCACAATCCTGAATCTCTTCGGGCAGCAGGTCTGGCCTATGCTGTAGATCAAATTGTTGACTTAGTGACCAATGATGTGGCTGGTATCCATCTCTACACTATGAACAACGCTGAAACAGCACGCACCATCCATCAGGCAACTCATTCGCTATTCAAACATTATAGTTAGAAAACTCCCCCTGAGCCCAAGCTCAGGGGTTATTCTATGCCCTGTGACTCCCAAAGACTATATGATAATTTTTTCACCCCATCATGACATTAATCCAGCAGATGTCTAGGTATGTGACATCTTGCTTACAATAACGAACAGCCATTTAAAATACAGTCACAAGGAGTAAAAATGCCACTAAGAGAAGACAGGGAAGCGATGAAATGAAAAAATAAAGTCCAACCGTTTTCAATTTACAACATTCAAGACAGTATTTTATTAACTGAAGCACATTGATTCCCATATATTTTAATCGTAAATCATGACCACCCGTCAAACGGGTGGTTTGAACAAGGGCTATAAGCCCACATCACCAGCCAGCGCCTAAAGACGCTGGCTTTCACTTTGTTCAAGCCTCACTGCTTTTGACTCGTCACTAGCCTCTTAAAGAGGCATTCGTACTACTTGCCATTATCCCTAAAGGGATCTTCATACTCTTTTACACTCAATTTATCAAGTGCTATATCATGTTTTTCCTGTTCTTGTATATATTTCTTAATTGTGGCTTCATTAAGTCCAACCGTACTTACATAGTATCCCTCGGCCCAGAAATGACGATTGCCAAATTTATAGAGAGATTGGCGTGTCTATCAAACATCATAAGAGCACTCTTACCTTTTAAATATCCCATAAAGCTTGATACACTTAATCGAGGAGGAATACTGACTAACATATGAACATGATCCGGCATCAGATGTCCTTCGATAATTTCTACGCCTTTATAACTACACAAACGTCGGAATATTTCTCCCAAACTACTTCGATATTGATTATAGATGATTTTTCGTCTATACTTAGGGGTGAAGACAATGTGGTACTTACACAACCACTTTGTATGTGATAAACTATGTGCCTTTTGTGCCATACTTTTCTCCTCTCGCTTTACAATAGGCTTGAACACCTTTATTGTATCGCGTTTGGAGTTTTTTTGGTATAACCTTCGTCGCGCACCCGCATAGCGGGTGGTTTATTTGTCACGCACCTTACGGAGCGTGACGGACTAAAAGTCACATAATAAAAAACTGACCTTCAAATGAAGATCAGTTCAAGGATAATAAACAGATTACAAGATGGCTAGAATGATGAAGTTCAGAATAAATAGAGCTGTAGCACCCCAAAGGATTGGATGAATTTCTTTAACCTTACCTGTTGAAACTTTTACCAAGCAATAGAAGATAAATGCTGCTGCAATACCGTATGAGATTGAGAAGCAAAGCGCCATGAAGAAGGCTGCAAAGAAGGCTGGAAGAGCGTCTTCGAATTGGCTCCAATCCACATCTAGGAATGATGAAACCATCATGACACCGACAATAATCAAAGCTGGAGCAGTTGCCGCTGCTGGTACAATACCGATAAATGGCAAGATAAGAATTGAAAGAAGGAAGAGAACCGCTGTTGTAACAGCTGTCAGACCAGTACGACCACCTGCAGAGATACCTGCAGCCGATTCAACATATGTCGTTGTATTTGAAGTACCAAATAGTGCACCGATAGAGGTACCAATCGCATCTGCAAAGAGCGCCTTGTCCATCTTAGAGTTAAAGCCTGTACCATTTTCGAGAGCTTTCTCATCTTCTTCTGAGAAAATACCAGTCTTGCGACCTGTACCGATAAAGGTACCAAGTGTGTCAAAGGTATCTGACAAGCTGAATGCAAAGATAGTCATCAAAACAAGTGGTAGACGGCTTGAATCAGCAAAGAGCGAAGATAGACCACCAAAAGCTGCTAAGAAAGTCGTACCAAGCCCCGCAAAGGCTGTACCGATATTGTTGTTTGCAAAATCAATTGTAGACAGATCCACAACACCTGCTGGAATTCCAGCTACAGTCGTTGCAATAATACCAATCAAAATTGCACCACGCACGTTCTTAATAACCAAAACAGCTGTCAAGAGGAGACCGAACACTGTCAAGAGAACACTTGGTTCAGTAAAAGTTGAAATAGATGGAACAACACCTCCACCTGCAAAAACAGAGAAAACACCGTTTGAGAATGTTTCGGCTGTTGCATCTGCCGGAGCAACACCATTTACAGTAATAATATCTGAACCAGATGTCAAGAAGGTGATTAAATTAGAGTTTTTAAAACCAAGATAGGCAACGAAAACCCCGATACCTCCACCGATGGCATGTTGCAAGCTAATCGGAATCGCCTTAATAATGCTCTTACGAACCTTTGTAACAGTAATAAAAACGTTAAACAAACCGCAGAGGAAAACCATTGCCAAAGCTTCTTGCCAAGTAAAACCAAGACCGATAACCACTGTATAGGTAAAGAAGGCATTCAACCCCATACCTGGTGCCAAGGCGTAAGGTACGTTAGCAAATAATCCCATAACAAGCGTTGATACAGCACTCGCAATAATTGTCGCTAAAAAGACTGCCTGAGTCGGCATACCTGCCACACTCAATACGCTCGGGTTAACGAACAAAATATAGGACATGGCAAAGAAAGTCGTAAGACCTGCCATAATTTCTGTTGAAACCGTCGTTCCGTGTTCTTTCAATTTAAAAAATTGATCCATTTTTCATTTCTCCTTTAATTTACGAACGATAAAAACATTATAATCAAAAAACATTATATTTTCAAGTTTTTTAATCTTGAAAACGTTATTTTGTTGATTTTCAGTATTTAACATTCGTAAATAACGAACGTTGAAAAGTTGCGGACGATCTATAAAAAATTTATTGCTTCTTTGCTTTTATTATCTCCTTTTGTTATACTGGAAATTATTAGTTCAAGATATGGTTACCTACAAGTACTATTCTTTGACACATAAAACAATTTCTCAGCAGTCTAGCTACTACCTAAACACTATTCACTATTAAAAACTAGTATAACGAATCTTGAAAGGAATGCTATTAAATATGAAGAAAAAAATCATTGCTATCGATTTGGACGGCACATTGCTCAATAATGATAGTCAATTATCTGATTATACCATCTCAACTATAAAGAAGGTCCGCCAAACAGGACACACCGTTCTTATCGCCACAGGTCGCCCCTATCGAATGGCTGAAAAATATTACCACCAACTAGAACTGGATACTCCCATGATTAATTTCAACGGTTCTTTAGTTCACATCCCTGGAAAGAAATGGCAATGGGAACAAAATATTTTAATCGACAAAAAATACCTACTAGAATTTCTAAAAGAAGAAGAAACATTTGAGGCAGATTTTATTGCCGGTGAATACAAGAATAAATTCTATATCACTCAAAAGAACTTAGACAAGATTGATCCAGCTCTGATGGGGGTTGAACAGATTACACCAGATACACTCATCAGACCTGAGTTAATTACCAGTGACCCTCATTCCATCCTTATGCAAACTCGTGCAACTGATAAGTATGAACTTGCAAAAGAAATGAATGCCTATTTCAAAGATGAATTAGAAATCAATACGTGGGGTGGACCATTAAATATCCTCGAAACTTGTGCAAAAGGTGTCAATAAGGCAACCGCTCTGAGCTATGTTCTTAACCTCTACCAAGCCTCTCCTAGCGACTTAATTGCCTTCGGCGATGAGCACAACGATGTTGAGATGCTAGACCTAGCAGGAACAGCCTATGCCATGAAAAATTGTAGCGATACACTTCGTCCACATGCCGACAGATTGACAGCATTTGCTAATTTTGAAGATGGTGTCGCACGTGAACTAGAAAACCTATTTTTATAGACTTCAAAAAACCTGATAAACTGTCCAATGTCATTAAGTTAAGCATTTAAGCAGCTAAAGAAACTATTCCCGTCTGAGCAGTTCATGACAAAACGGGAATAGTTTTTGTATTTAGGGCGCACAAAAAGGAAGTTTTTAACCCAATTTTTTAA